>JAAZOO010000338.1 GCA_012797715.1 Geobacteraceae bacterium
GGCAATCGGTCGCATGGATGGATCGGGGAGACTGTCAACGGGCCCTCCGCGGATTCTCCCTGTTCCTGAAGAAATATCCCGATTCAACCCTTGCGCCCGATGTCCGCCTCCACCGCGCCGATTGTTACCTCCGGCTTTCCGGCACGCCCGACACCCGCGACCTGCCCCGGTGAAGAGCTTCGGCAGACGGTTCACTTCCCTCCGACCCCCGAGAAATCACCGGAGAACCAGCTTGCGGATCCGGATTCGCCGCACCTCGCCTCCTGCATGCGCAATCACGGTGCCGGCCCCGTTTGGGCTGATGCAAGAACAGTTTTGGATATATCGCAAAGCGATTGACAATCCAATGCTTATCATGTGAATATACACACAATTCGGGGAATTCCATGCTCAATATATTCATCATTTCAAATGATACGCGCATCGAAAAGCTCGTAGAGTTTTTCCAGCCGTTTTTCAAGACGAAAATACGTCGAGCGGGCGACTTCGATCAGGGTCTGCAGGAGGTTTTCGAAAACCGGCCGTCCGTGGTTTTCATTCAGAGCAGCATCGGCAGCGTCTCCGGTGAGACGATTGCGCGACATATCAAATCCCTCCTCGGCACGGCCTCCCCGAGAATCGTTTTCCTGGGGGAAGAGGGAGAAAAGGCTGCGAGAAAGGCTTCCTGGTGGGACAACTGGATTGGCGTCGGCGACTCCGAACAGAAATTGCGCGAGGATTTCTGCAAGATCCTGCACGATTACTTTCCTGCCGACTGGAGCGAAATTTCCCGGGAAATGGAGAAGCCGGGCCAGCCTCCGCCGGAGCCGGGAACCGGTTTCGAGGTATTCCGCTTTCAGGAAGACGAAGAGGCACCGGCCCGGCCCGGCCGCGCAGCCTCTTCCCATGCCACGCCCGCCCAGAGTGCCGCTCCGGAACTCTCTGTGGAAAGGTCCGACGGGACGCACCCGGACCAGGAACACCTCGCCCAGGATGAAGAGCTTCCCTTCGAGGTCTTCCCGGCCGACACCGCACTCCCCCGCGAGTCCCGGCCGACGCTCGGCTTTCCCCACCGGAAAAAGCGGACGTCCCTCATCGTACCCCTCGGTCTTCCCCTTCTTGCCCTGCTTGCTATCGCCGGGGCATGGCTCTTCATCCGGAACAGGGCGGACATGCGGCCACCGGAACAAACCGCTACCAGTCCCGCAGCAGGCGCCGGGCAGCGGCAGATAGCTTCGCCACACCCTTCTCCGCCGGCGGCGTCGCCCACGCTGCCTTCCTTTATCAGACGGGAATGGCTGGATGCCGCATACTCCGCGTCACATGCGGGATGGGAGCGGTATCTCGCACCAGACCTGGATATCAGACTGTTCCGGGAGAACGGCGCGCTCAAGGCCCTGCAAATCATCGCGCGGGACAACGGCCGTATCACCGACGGCCATCTCGCCTCGATACTGGGAGAGTTCGGCCTCCGGCGGCCGCCCACAGCAGCCGCTGTGGAGAATAAGGACGGGGTGCTGATCGAAAGAACCCTGCTTGCGGAAAAGACCGAACTCGTGGTCTACCGGAGCGGGGAAGACAAACGGATTCAGGCATGTGTCCTGGCTTTTCCGTGAGCTCCGCAAGCGGATTCTCGTCCGCAACGGTATCGCCGCCAGCACCTTGGGGCGGCTGTCCGGGCACGCACCATCACCCCTATCACTCATAACGAGGGAGAACGTATCGTGATTCACATCCCCAGAAGGTGGCATACCGCGCTCTTCTCTATTCTCGCGGCATTCCTCGTGGACCCGGCCCTTTCCTACGCTCTGGACCCCCGATTTGAGATCGACACGAAAACGCTCCGCCCCCGAAGCGCACAACCGGCGCCCGCCACACCGCGACCCGGAACCCCAGAGAAGACTCCGTCTGCCGGTGCCAAACACGCGCGCGCTGCCAGGGAAACCGCTCACGCATCCGGCCCTGCCGGGCAGTCCCGCTCTTCCGGGACGTCCTCTCCCCGACCAAAAGCACGCGCCCTTTCCTTCCGGAAAGGAAAACGAGCCCCCTCCCGCACGGCTGCTCCGGACCGAAGCATGTTCCCGACGGGATACCCTACCCTACGGATGACGGCGTCTCCCCCCCTGGGCAGCGAGGCTCTCCGGCTCACGGATACTGTCTGGAGCCGCATCATGGCGGGCGAAGAGACCCGCAGAACGCCCTTGCGGGTGGAAGGGGGAAACTTCTCCCTTTCGTTGGACCCGGAACGCTACCCCCTCCTTCCCGCCGCCGACGGAGGAAAGATACTCATCGATGCCGAAGGTGCCCTTCCGCCCTATGTAAAGGAGATACTCAGGGAAAAGGAGCCGGATCTCAGAATCGTGGCGGAGGCGCCGGGTAATGTGAGGAGATTTTTCTCGGCGCTCCTGGGCGCGGCCCGCTTCTACTCCGTTGAAGAGGATTTCACCGTCCAGCTGGGAACGGATCCCAAAGTAACCGTGACCTCGGATTTCAAGATTGAGAAAAACCAGGAAAGTCTCATGAACAACGACATCTTTCTGGTAAACGTGTCCCGGGACCGAGGGGGTGTGCCCCCCTCGCTGGCCGCGCGCCTGGAAAGGGAAGGGTTCCATGTTATCGAACTGTTCCCCGACTCCCGGACCGCCACGCCGGCGGCCCGTCATGTTCTCTACAGCATTACCTCCGAGAATCAGCAGGGCATCGTGGACGCCATCCTTGCGGCATTTTCCTTCACCCCGCTCCGGGACAGAAACATCCAACTGGATGACGGCTCCATGAGCGGGGTCAGCCTGTCCGTGCGGGCGGACCGCATCCTTGAGGCGGACGGAAAGACGGTGCTGCTCTCCTTCAGCGACGCAGACCCTGTTCAGTATACCCTGTTCAGGCTGCTTCAGCTGAAGGGGTACCGGGTCGTGACCATCCATCCCGCCGACGATTTCAGGAAGATCGCCGAAAAGGTGCTGTCCGCTCTGAACATTTCCGCCTCATTCGGAATGCACCATCTTGGCGGGCTCCCCGAAACGCCCGTCGACGTACAGATGTCCGGATTCCTTGCACGGACAAGGGACGGAAGCGGAGGGAATACCCTGCTGACCAACGTGGGAATCGATTCTCTGATCCGGGAAATGGCGGGCTTCAAGGGGTACTCGGTCATCGACAGGTAAGCCGGAACGAATCTTGGGGAAGAACCGATGTCGCAGAAGAAACTGGGAGAAATCCTTGTCGAAAACAACCTGATTACCGAACAGCAGCTCCATGAGGCCCTTGAACTGCAGAAGATCTCGCCGGGGGAGGCCATCGGCAGACTTCTGTGCAGGCTCGGGTTTCTTCGGGAGTCCGACCTCAACTACATCCTGGAGCAGACAGGGAAACGGAAGAAGCTGGTCGACATCCTGCTGAAGGAAAAGATTGTCGACGAGAACAGACTGGAAGAGGCCCGGACCAGGAGCAGAAAAGACGGGACTTCCCTGGAAAAGGCCCTCATCAAGCTCCAGTACGTGACCGAGGAGCAGCTTGCCAGGGCGATCTCCTCCCAGTATGACCTGCCGTTCGTTTCCCTGGAAAACATGAACATCGATGCGGAGCTTGCCCGGTTCACCAACGCAAGCTATGCGCAGAAACAGCGCATCGTCCCCGTTTCCAAGATCGGGAGCACCCTCACCCTGGCCATGGCCCACCCCATCAGGCTCCACGAGCTGAAAGAGCTGGAGACCGCGACGCGCCTGAAGATCATTCCGGTCATCGCCCGCGAATCGGAGATCGTGACTGCACAGCAGCGTCTGTACCGCTCCCTCCCGGCGCAAAGTCAGGAGGAGAGCGAGGAAACCGCCCTCGATATCCCGGACAGCATCGCTGAGATACTCACCAGGACCGAATTTGCCGATGAACCCGACGTGGAGGACGAGGTCAAGAAGGTTACGGAGCGGGACAGCGTCATCGTGAAGCTGGTGAACAAGATCATCTACGACGCCTACCACCGCAGGGCCTCGGATATCCATATCGAGCCGTATCCCGGGAAAAACGACATCCTGGTCAGGATTCGTGTGGACGGCCAGTGCAAACTGTACCAGAGGATCCCCTACAAATATAAATACGCAATTCCGTCCCGCATCAAAATCATGTCCGAACTGGATATCGCGGAACGGAGGAAGCCCCAGGACGGGAAGATCAACTTCAAGAAGTTCGGACCCATCGACGTGGAGCTGCGGATCGCCACCATGCCCACGGTAGGGCAGCTTGAAGATGTGGTCATCCGGATACTCCACACCGGAGACCCCATTGCCTACGAGGATCTGGGCATCAGCCCGAGAAACAGGGAGGTTTTCGAAAGGGCCATCACACGGCCCTACGGACTGATCTTGGTGGTGGGTCCCACCGGCTCCGGCAAGACAACGACTCTCCATTCGGCGATCGCCAGGATAAACCTCCCGGAGACGAAAATCTGGACCGCGGAGGACCCCGTGGAGATCACGCAGAAGGGTCTGCGCCAGGTGCAGGTGAATCCCCGCATCGGGCTCACGTTCGCCGCGGCGCTGCGATCCTTTCTGCGCCTGGATCCGGACATCATTATGGTGGGCGAGATGCGCGACGAGGAAACCGCTTCCATAGCCGTTGAAGCATCCCTGACCGGCCACCTGGTTCTCTCCACCCTTCACACCAATTCCGCGCCCGAGACCGTGACCAGGCTCCTGGAAATGGGCCTCGATCCGTTCAGCTTCTCCGATTCCCTCCTCTGCATCCTTGCGCAACGCCTGGTGCGCAGGTTGTGCAGGGAGTGCAAGAGGGTATTCAGGCCCGACACAGGCCAACTGGAAGAGATTATCAATGAATACGGGGCCGAACAGTTCGCCGCCACCGGCCTGAATCCGGATGAGTTGCTGATTGCGGAGCCGGTCGGCTGCGAGGCGTGCGACAACACCGGCTACCGGGGCAGGCTCGGCATCCATGAACTGCTCGACTGCAACGACAGAATGAAAAACCTCATTAAGAAAAAGCCGGAAACGGACGAGATACGGAGATGCGCCATGGCGGACGGGATGACCACCCTCAAGCAGGACGGTATCCTGAAGGTATTTCAGCAGCTCACCGATATCCACGAAGTCCGGCGCATCTGCATCCGGTAGTCGGGGCATCCCGACCCCGACCGGAACCCCGGGATAGCCGCTCCCCGGTATCCCTCTCCTACTTCCCCGCCCCGGCGCACTGCTTGAAATGGACCGCGTTGTCGCAGTACTTGAGCCCTGTTTCCAAAGAGATTTTCCCTTCCCGGAAGAGTCTCGCCAGAGCGATATCGATGGACTCGTAGTCTTCCGCCGACTGCTGCAGCATGCTCCGTATCTGGTGGGTCTTCCCCTCGCGAATCAGATTCCTGGAGCGGACGCTGCCGATAAGCTTCTCGCACGCCAGAACAGCGCCCCCACCCTTCTTCTCCGGAACCAGCCGCTGGTTCAGGATGAGAAGGAAACTCTCCGCAAGCTGCACCCGGATCTGCTGCTGCTGGTGCGGCGGGAAAACATCGATAATCCGCTCCACTGCCGAGGTTGCGGTATTGGAATGCATGGTGCTGAGCACCAGGTGTCCGGTCTCGGCTGCCTGGATGGCAATGGCGAAGCTCTCCGGATCGCGCATCTCTCCGATCACGATGACATCGGGCGCCTGCCTGAATATATGCCGCAGCCCTTCATGGAACGAATCCGTGTCGAGACCGACCTCCCGCTGATTCACGTTGCTGGATTTATGCTTGTGCAGATACTCGATGGGGTCTTCTATGGTGATAATGTTGCAGTGACGCTTTCTGTTGATACAGTCCAAAAGGGCGGCGAGGGTCGTCGTTTTTCCGTGGCCGGTCGGCCCTGTTATCAGGATGAGGCCCTGAGTCTTCAGCGCGTAACCCTCCACCCACGAAGGGAGGCCCAGTTCGCCGATTCCGGGAATGGTCTCGTTGATATGCCGGACAGCGATGGAGATTGAATTTCTCTGCAGGTAGACGTTGATCCTGAATCGTCCGATATCAGGGAGGGTGTGGGCAAAATCTATCTCTTTCATTCTCTCGAATTCATCCCGCTGGGTTTCATTCATGAGTTCCCTGGCATAGCGGAGCGTATCCTGAGGAGTGAGAAACGTTGTTGAAATTCTCCGCACCTCTCTGTTTTTCTTGAGACAGGGAGGCACCCCTGCGGACAGCAGGAGATCTGACGAGTTCGTGTCGACCAACATCCTGAACAACTGCTTCAGCTCCGTCTGCTCGGAAATGAGATGGCGGTTGGTGGCCCTCCCCTCGATATCAATCCCCCTGAGAGGCTGGGAAAGACGCCCCCCGTTGTCATCAATGAACTGCAACGCCGCCTTGATCTGTAGGGAGGGCATCACAACCGGCTGCACGTTTCTGCCGATGAAAAACTCGATCTCCTTTATGGCGTTATAATTATTCGGATTGACCATGGCAAGAAAGACACTCTTGGTGGTGGCAGCTATCGGCA
>JAAZOO010000339.1 GCA_012797715.1 Geobacteraceae bacterium
CGCCCGGCCTCGGCCGAGGAAAGAATCGAACACAACCTTGGTACCTATCAGGGATGTGAACAAATTGATGATAACACCAAGGCTCAGGGAAACAGCGAACCCTTTTACCGGTCCGGTCCCGAACTGGAACAGCACCGCGGCGGTAATGAGCGTTGTTACATGGGAGTCCATGATGGTCAGGAATGCCTTGTCATACCCCGCATCGAGCGCCGCCCTGGGTGTTTTCCCGAGATGCAGCTCCTCGCGTATTCGCTCGAAGATCAGGACGTTCGCGTCAACCGACATACCGATGAGGAGAACGATGGCCGCAATTCCCGGCAAAGTGAGCGTGGCGCCGAGGGCAGAAAGCGCACCCATGAGAAAGATTACGTTCAACACCATGCCCAGGTTCGCCACCATTCCGGACAGCTTGTAGTAAACTGCCATGAAGATTACCACCAGCAACACGCCCACGAGTCCGGCTATCAGACCCTTGTGGATGGAATCCTGGCCCAGGGAAGGCCCGACCGTAAGGTTCTGGATAATCTTTACCGGGGCGGGAAGGGCTCCTGCCCGGAGAACTATCGCCAGGTCGCTCGCCTCCTTTTCGGTAAACGATCCGGTGATCTGGGCGCTCCCTCCCGAAATCCTCTCACGAATCACGGGTGCGGAATAGACATTGTTGTCCAGTACGATGGCAAACCGCTTGCCCACATTTGCCGCCGTAACCTGGTCAAACAGCCTGGCACCCACGGAGTTGAACTCGATGGCGACATAGGGCTGATTGTACTGGGAGTCGATGCGCATCTGCGCATCGGTGAGCAGATCCCCGGTAATCAGTGTCTTTTTCTTGAGAACGTACGGTATCTCGCTGATGGCGCCGGTGTCGGGATCCGTCTTTTTCTCCACCTGAATCTCGTCGCCTTCGGGGAGTGTTCCGGGCGTTGCCGTGGCGGGATTCACTCCCTCGTCAACAAGTTTGAACTCGAGACGGGCGGTCTTTCCAATGAGTTCGATGGCCCGTTTCGGGTCCTTGACGCCGGGGAGCTGAACCACGATATTCCGGATCCCCTCCCGCTGTATTACCGGTTCTGAAACGCCGAACTGGTCGATTCTGTTCCTGATGGTCTCCAGAGCCTGCTGTACCGACTTGTCCTTGACGCTCTGGATTTCCGAGGCTGCCATACGCAGTTGAAGGTTCTGGTATCCCCCCTCACTAAAGGGGGACTCGAGCGTCAGTCGCGGATATTTATCCTTCATGAACTTCTGTGCCGCTTCCACCGAACCCTTGTCGTACAGGACAACGGATATGCGATCGCCGCCGAGGCGGGATACGCTTTTAAAACGGATATTCTTACTGTTGAGGGTGTCTTCCAGGTCGGCGGCGATGATGTCCAGCTGCCCTTCCACCGCCTTCTCGGTTTCAACCTCCAAGACCAGATGGATACCGCCTTGCAGGTCAAGCCCCAGATGAATCTTGTCCTTGGGCAGGAATGTGGTATCCCACCAGGAAGGGAGTTTGGACACCAGCGTCGGTGTCAGATAGATTGCGGAGATGAGAAGAAATGCAAGAATAAGGCTGATGCGCCAGGTAAGTCCCTTGGACATGGCAGACGCTCCTTTCAATAATAATCACCTAAACAAATCCATGCCCTTTCCGGTGAAAGAAGCACGGGTGAGGCCACTCACCTGCCGCGTCAGTCCTTCTTCTTCACGACAGTGGAGATAAAACCCTTGTTGATACGGATGTTCACACCGGTTGCCACCTCGATAACGACAACGCCGTCATCGATGGCCGTGACCTTGCCGTGGATTCCGCCTGCGGTAATAATCTGATCTCCCTTTTGCAGGGACTCCACCAGAGCCTTGTGTTCCTTAGCCTTTTTCTGCTGGGGCCGGATGAGCAGAAAATAGAAGATTGCGAACATGAAAATAAGGGGGATGAAGCTGGTGAAAGATCCGGCGCCGGATGTTCCGCCACCCGGGGGAGTACCCATTGCATAGGCTACATCGAACATGAAAACCTCCTGAAGAAGACGTATTTATCTGAGCCCGAAGGCGAGAAATTTTTTGAACGAACCACTTTTCCGCCTGATAGTCCCTAGGCGGGGCTATTTCGCTTTTCGTAGAACTCCCGTCGGAACTCGGGGAATCTGTCGTTTGCAATGGCGTCGCGCGCCCCTTCCATCAGGGTCAGGTAATAGTAGAGATTATGGTATGTATTGAACCGGGAGGAAAGAATCTCTCCCGCGCGATACAGATGCCGAAGATAGGCCCTGCTGTATTTTCTGCACACGTAGCACCCGCATTCGGGATCAATCGGTTCCCCATCCTCCGCATAGCGGGCGTTTTTGATGTTCAGGGTTCCGGTTGAGGTGAATAGCATGCCGTTTCGCGCATTTCTCGTAGGCATGACGCAATCGAACATATCGTAACCGCGATATATCCCCTCAATCAGGTCTTCAGGCGTACCGATACCCATGACGTAGCGGGGCCGGTCTTCGGGAAGAAGGGGTTCGCAGGCTTCCATGACCCCATGCATGACCTCCTTCTCTTCACCCACGGAAAGTCCTCCGAGAGCGTATCCGTCGAATCCGATACCGCGAAGGTCGTGCGCGCTCCGTGCGCGAAGATCGAGGAACCTCCCCCCCTGAACGATGCCGAACAGGGCCTGATCGTCCCGCCGTTTTGCCTCCTTGCAGCGGACGGCCCAGCGGGAAGTCATTTCCATGGATTTACGCACATAATCATACTCGGAGGTCGAGGGGGGGCACTCATCGAAACACATGATGATATCCGCCCCAAGAGACTCCTGGATGCCGATGGACACTTCCGGAGAAATGAAGTGCGAGGAGCCGTCTAAATGGGATCGGAAGGTCACCCCTTCTTCCCGAATCCTGCAGAGTTCACCAAGGCTGAAAACCTGAAACCCGCCGCTGTCTGTCAGAATGGGCCCAGACCACCCCATAAATCCGTGCAGCCCTCCCATTCTCCCTATCAATTCGTGACCGGGCCGCATGTAGAGGTGGTAGGTGTTGGCAAGAATAATCCTGCTCTTCACCTCGAGGAGCTCCTCGGGTGTCATAGCCTTGACCGTCGCCTGGGTGCCCACCGGCATGAATATGGGAGTGGGTATCATGCCGTGCGGGGTTTTCAGGGAGCCGAGACGCGCTGCACATGAAGCGTCTTTATGCTCAAGGAAAAAATCAAACACTGGCACCGACACCCTCTACAACCGGTGATGGCCGTCCTTTGATACGGCTCTTCAACTCCATGTCCCCCTTCTTTCTGCTTCGCTTCCCGGCTCTAAGCAATGAACATCGCATCGCCGTAACTGAAAAAACGGAATCTCCTGCGAACCGCCTCTTCATAGGCATTCAGAAGAAACTCCTTTCCGGCGAATGCGGCAACCAGCAGCAGCAGCGTTGAGCAGGGAAGATGGAAATTGGTTATCAACGCATCCACAACCTTGAACCGGTATCCAGGATAGATAAAAATGTCCGCGTCGCCCTCTCCAGCCCGAACGTTTCCATGGGAGTCGGCGGCGTGTTCCAAAGCCCGGGCAGTGGTGGTGCCGAGGGCGATCACCCTCCCCTGACCATTCTTCCTTTCAGCAACCGCAGCGGCCGTATCATCGGGGATGCAGTACTGTTCACTGTGCATGCGGTGTTCATGGACCTCCTCCACACGGACCGGAAGAAAGGTGCCCAGACCGACATGCAGGGTAAGAGGCGCTATCTCCACCCCTCGGGCCACAAGTTCGTCAAGGAGCCCATCGGTGAAATGCAATCCGGCCGTAGGCGCGGCAACAGCTCCGGCGACACTGGCGAATACTGTCTGGTAGCGCGCACGGTCCGTCGGGACAATCGCTCTCCGTATATAAGGCGGGAGGGGGATGGAGCCCTCTTTCTCCAGCCACCTGTCGAATTCCTCGCAGGGCGAGAAGGAGAGAGTCCAGGTTTCCTCGCCGCTTTTTTCCAGAACCCGCGCCGACATGCCTTTGGGTAATCGTATGAGAGAACCGGGCGAGGGTTTTTTCGACACTTTGAGTAGACAGTTCCAGACCTGACCGGGAGCCGCCAGCCTCCTCACCAGAAAGACCTCGATGCGCCCTCCGCTCTCCTTGTTCCCCTGAAGCCGGGCCGGAATCACCCGCGTATTGTTCAGGACAAGCAGATCGCCGGAGCGGAACAGGTCGGGTATACGGGAAAATACCGTTTCTTCGATGGACCTTTCCCGCCTTTCCAGGATCATCAGGCGCGCAGCGTCCCTTTGGTCGGCAGGTGTCTGGGCTATCAGTTCCGGGGGAAGATAGTAGTTGAAATCACTGAAGCGCATCAATCAGTCTGCGTAATACTTTTCAAGGCGGGTGCCGGGGTAATAGTAGGAAAGGATATCCCGGTAACTGAACCCATCCTCGGCCCGCTGTTTCGCGCCCCACTGGCAGAGGCCGACCCCGTGGCCGAAACCGACTCCGATAAAGACAAAATCGTCATCAACCGTTGAAACCTCGAAGTCTGTGCTCCGAATCACCCCGTATCCCGCAATCTTACGAAATTGTATCGCTGGAATAGTGGACACCCCGGCTTCAGATAGGATTTCCAGGGAGGTGATTCTGCCGCTCGTGTTGCGCGATACGGGGCGTATGCTTCGCAGTTTGAAGACAGGCACTCCGCCGCTCCGGAGCATGGTTTCCAGCTTTCTCTTTGAAATCGTCTGCTCCCAGATAATGGAGGGGGAAGAGGCGCAATAGGTACAGGCAACGCCTCTCAGGTATGGGTATCGTATTGACCAGACGTTTTCGGCATCTTCGGTATGGCCTCCGCAACTGGAGTGAAAAAATGCCTGGATAATCTTTCCCCCGTAGGTAAGCACTTCCCCCCTCGTCTCTTCAACGGCGCGGACAGCTCGGCCGTCCTCGATATCGCACCCCTCATACACCTGATCGGAAACGGTGGACTCAAGATGGTAGAGGGAATTTTTTCTGGCTTCCTTCTGATACAGGGCAAAGGTTCTCGCAACAACAGCCTGCGCCTTCACGGCTTCTAAAGGCCACTGGGAAGATATTTCACAATTGATGAGGCCGATGAGATATTCTTCAAGGAGAATCTCGTCGATAACCAGCAGCCCCCTGGTGGTGGGCGCCACTTCGATAGTACCACGATACCCCTTGCCGTTTATCTGAAGAACGCCGGGAGAATGGAGCCTGATACTCCGCGCCGGCGCACCGCCGATGGAGATGCCGCTCTTCTCACGCTTGACGACAGCAGGAAACGAGACGGCAATGCGCGCACCCCTGCCGTCGGTGGCAACGACACCGTATCCCCCAACCCGGATTTGCTCCATTCCCCTCGCCACGGCCACGCGTATGGTTTCCGTTCCGGCTGATGCGGCTTCGGATCCCGAAGCGAAAGTTACAGCGCCGACACAGACCGCCAGAAAAAAAACCACGGAATGCACCATAGTTTCCAAAACTTTTCGATAAGAACAAAATTTGGATTCCAAGTCAATCATTTTGTCGGTGAGATGCTTGCGCTTGGCGGAGCCGATCCTGTGGTGTTGCCCTACTTCTCGCCGGGAGCACCATGTCCCCCCCCGCCTTTTTTCACGCAGGGTAGAAGGCAACGGTCTCCCCTTCATCGATGGAAGGCTGAATGGGAATTAGGGTTCAGGGGGATTGGCGCCACAAAGAAACTATCACTAGGTAGATTCATGTGAGGCGGGTATCATAGGAAGAGGTGTCGATCTTGTCAAGCACTTCGCCCAGGGGAGTGCCCCGGGCAAAAAATTTGCCGCGACCGGGAAATCGTGCTATAGACTACCTCGCCCGTTTCATATTCCACATGATTCAACCAGGAGCGCCTCGTGCCGACGCTGCTTCGGATAACCGGACTGTCAACGCAATTTCCCTCTCCCGAAGGGACGGTGCGGGCCGTCGACTCCTTGGATCTTTGTCTGGAAAAAAAGGAGACCCTCTCACTTGTGGGAGAATCCGGCTGCGGCAAAAGCATTACCGCATTTTCGATACTTCGATTGGTTCCGCCGCCGGGAGTCATCACATCGGGCGAGATTCTTTTCGAAGGAAGAAACCTTCTCCTCCTGCCAGACGATGAGATGCGCCGTATTCGGGGCAACCACATCTCCATGGTATTCCAGGAACCGATGACCTCACTGAACCCGGTCTTCCGGATTGGCGATCAGATTGCGGAATGCCTCCGACTCCATAGAGGCATGAACGCACGCGATGCACGGCGGGAGACCATCGAAATCCTGCACCGTGTCGGCATTCCGTCTCCGTCATCCCGCTACAATGACTACCCGCATCAACTGAGCGGCGGAATGCGTCAGCGGATCATGATTGCCATGGCGCTATCGTGCAGACCGAAACTTCTCATCGCGGATGAGCCGACGACCGCACTGGACGTCACCATTCAAGCTCAAATACTCGAATTAATCGATGGAATCCAGCAAGAATTCCAGATGGGTCTTCTCCTGATCACCCATGATATGGGGATTGTCGCGGAGCATTCCCATCGCACCGCCATCATGTATGCCGGCAGAATCGTGGAGAGCGGGCCGACTGAAATGATACTGGAAAACCCGTGTCATCCCTACACGCAAGGGCTTCTCGCCTCCATCCCCCAGAACACGCAGCCGGGCCGTCCATTGCCTGTCATACCCGGTCATGTACCGAACCTTGCAAAGGAGCTTCCGGGATGCGGTTTCTGCGCTCGCTGTTCCCGGAAGGAATGGAGATGCTCGAAGGAACCGCCACCATTCCGTGAGATTGAGCCTGGTCATTCCGTACGATGCTGGAAGTATGCATGAATACCGCATTGATTGAAACACGCAACGTACAGAAATTCTTTCCTGTACAAAGCGGACCCTTTTCCGGACCGCGATTCCTCAAAGCGGTCAACGGCGTGTCTTTTCGCATTGAGGAAGGGGAATCTCTCGGGCTTGCAGGTGAGTCGGGAAGCGGCAAATCGACGCTGGCAAAACTTCTGATTGGGCTTCTGTGCCCCGACACGGGAGAGATACTGTTTCAGGGCACGTCATTGCGCGATTTAACGGCGGATGGATTCCGAATTTTCCGCAAATCAACCCAAATGATCTTTCAGGATCCCTTTTCGTCCCTGAATCCCCGAATGCGGGCAGGTGATATCATAGGCGAACCAATGAGGATCCACGGGCTTTATTCCCGGAGCAGCCAACAGGAACAGGTTGTCCGTTTGATGGAACGGGTCGGGCTTTCTGCAGACCACATCTTTCGGTATCCCCATGAATTCTCCGGCGGGCAGCGGCAACGGATAGGAATTGCGCGCGCACTGGCTGTCTCGCCCCGCCTGATTATCGCCGACGAGCCTGTATCAGCCCTGGATCTTTCCATTCAGGCACAGATAATAAACCTGCTCCAAGAGCTGAAGCGCGAATATTCCCTTTCCTTCCTCATAGTAGCCCATGATCTTTCGGTGCTTCGCCATATGTGCGACCGTATCGCAATCATGTACCTGGGTTCGATTGTCGAGATGGGAAATACCGGCGATGTTTTCGATGGCTTTCTCCACCCCTACTCGGAAGCCCTTTTTTCGGCTGCTCCCCACCTGGATTCCAAACCGGGAAAACGACGGATTATCCTGTCCGGAGACATTCCCAGTCCTCTTGCGATTCCCGCTGGTTGCCCCTTCCATACGCGCTGCCCCCATGCAAAACCGACATTGTGCGACCGGTCAACGCCATTGCTCGAGGAAAAGAAACCCGGACATTACGCGGCATGTCATCTCAGCACTGAGTTGTTCCCCTGACCGTTCGGCAAGGATCCGACACTTCTAGTCTCTTCACCCCAGAAACAGAAGTCGGAGCGGTCCCACAAGAGCAGCGCCGCCCCGACTCATTGCGGCTCGAAAATAGGGGAGCACAGCGATTCTATGCTATCCGTTCCCGCAGGAAAACCTTTATCGGCTACAGCGAAGGGAACAAACGCAGCAGTAGCAGGCCATCCCCGGAGAGCGAAGTGTAAGTCCACCTATCGGATCTCGGTTCACTATTGACAGAATGGTTTTAAAAATATTAATATACGAATAATTAAACCTAAAAACGGCAGTTTGAAGTATCCGCAGAGAGCGACTTTGTCGTATTTCGTTGCTGCTCTTAGCGAAATTGAGCGGTCACAGCCGATACTGTCCGAACCCGAAGGGTGAGTGTATCGGCTGTAGTGAAATGCGCTTAGAGCAGCAGAAAGACGGCAATCGGAGAGATCGAAGGATGCCTCCAACTGCCGAATCTAGGTTAAAAGCAGAAAGGTCTACGAACCATGAAGTTTGACAAAAATCGCGATTATTGTTCCGAAGCCGAGATATGCAAGGTTCTCGGCCACCCTGTGCGCCTTAAAATCGTGGCAGGGCTCTGCTCAAGGGAATGTAACGTCAAGTATATCTGGGAATGCCTCGGACTGCCGCAGGCAACGGTTTCCCAGCACCTTGCGCTTCTGAAGAATAAAGGGATCATTGAAGGAAAGCGTGAGGGGGTAAAGGTTCATTATAGTGTTGTCAATCCATTAGCAATAAGGATCGTCGAGATACTGTCTTCTTCGGTGGAACCCGATTCACCTGGCCACCCAAACGCATCGTAAGCCCCCCCGCGCAACCGTTTCTTCAGCCGGAATACCTACCACACAGTGCCAGGAAGAAAGACGGAAGAACATACATCAGCGTACGCATGCCGGCTCCCGGGAAGAGACCTTGCGAAGAACCGGAATCTTTTGTAACGACTTCACCCTCTGAGCCTCGTTCACACCCAGGTCAACTGGGTCCATCATGAAGCCCACGATTTCAACGAACTCCATCCCGTCTCGAAGAGTTCTGGCAAAAGCGTCCGAATCCTCCGGTTGCACCTCCGGACAATAAACCAGGACACCCTCGGTATCCACAAGATACAAGGCAATATATACAGAGTACCGGCCGCCGCTGGCGATGCCGCACAGATATGCATCACAGGTAATTGTCGTATGGTCTTCCATTGCGACACGCGTTCGGTTGAGAGATTGATATATTTCCGCAATCTCTTTGGGCGATCGATACTCCACGGCAGAGAGGGATTTATCGACGGCAAACCGGACGGGAAGACCCGACGATGGGGCTTTTGTCAAGGAGACCCGGGAAAAGGCACCCTCCTGCGTATCTCCGCAGTGGAGAAAAGCGAAGGGATCCGATGAATCGATTGCAGCGGATACGGTACCGTCCGTTGCTTCTTCATACAAGGCGTCGGGAAATACCGTTTCGTGCAAGGAGATTTCGCCGGATTCTCCTTCTGCTGCGCCCTCATCCTCCAGACATACTTTCGAACTATCTTCCGTCGGCACCGCCGTCTCACGCTCCGGGGCCCCATGCAAGTGTCCCGCTACCGCTGTGGATGCCTTTTCTCCGACCATCCCGGGGAATTCCTCCCCAACATTCAATGGGATGGAATCACGCGTGTCCGTTCCACAGAGTTCCACCGTTTTTCCTTGAACAATCTGTTCATTCTCCGGTGAAACGAAGTTGGCAACTCTCCCAGACTCATCCTGCCTGCATGTCTTCTCTTTCTTAAGATTCTCGGGACTTCTCTCGAACAACATTATTTCAGGCAACATCTCCCAGCGCCCAAGGATTTCGGCATGAGTTGAAGAGATTCGTTCCATGATTGCATTCCCACTATGGAGCAGCTCCGACGCCACTCTCTCGATTTCCTCACGGGCTGCAGAAACGGCGGCGCCGGCCCTCTGCTCCGCCGCTTCCCGTTCCCGCACAAGCCGCTCTGCATCCAAAGAGAGCGCCGCAATTTTTTCTGTTTTCTCCCTTTCCAATTCTTCGACTTCCGATGCGAGTCGCGAAACCATATCCCGCGCGGCTTCCACCTCAGCGGCGGATGAAGCTTCCGCTTCGGCCCTCATCTGCGACAGCCGTTCCGCTTCTTCCCTCAGTACCTTCAGTTGAGCGGAGGCCTTTTCCTTTCCATCTTCCAGCTCCGCAGTAAGTCGCACAATTTCAGCCTTGATTGCGCCCCCTTCGCTCATTGCATTTTCCACGGTCTCGGCGCACTCCTTCTGAAGTCGTGCAATCTGTGCCGTAAGCAACGATATCTCTGCGGAAGAGGCTTCCAGTTCAGTCCTTTTTTGTTCCGTCAAGCGTTCGACTTCCCGTCGGAGTTTGTCGAGCTGCCGCTTTGAGACCTGGCCTTGCGCTGCTATTTCCTCTTCCAGTTTTCGAACAGAATCGCGAAGAGCGGATTGCTCTTCTGCCGAAGCTTTCTCCATTGACTCCTTCTGTACTGTCAGGCGTTCCATGTCGCCGCGCAATGCTGAAAGAGTCACAGTACGCATCTGCTGAACCTTTTCAATTTCCTCTTCCAACAGACAGGTATCGTTCTTTAGTTGTTGAATCCGGGAATACGATTCTTGGTTCCTTCGTTCCTTTTCCTCAACAAGGCGCTCCTTTTCTGCCAGCAGAGCTGATATTTCGGCAGAAGCTGCCTCTTCGGAAGCAGCCTTCTCTCCCCTCAGAAATTCCAGTTCCTCCCGCAGGTTTGCCACTTCTTTCCCCATCTCCAGCTCCACGGAAGACTTCTGCTGGTTCAAAGCCTCACGTTGAGAGCGAAGCAAGGAGAGGTCCTTTTTACCGCCTTCTTCAATCTGTTGTAGCTCGTCTCGAAGCCGTAAAATCTGCTCGTGCAGATTCGAGGACTCCCCAAGGAATGCCTTTTGAGCAGCATCCTTTTCTGAAACGAGGCGTGCAAGTTCAGCCTTTAGAGCATCAAAATCCTCATCAACGATTTCTTGGGCAGAAAGGCGCTCAATATCCAGTCTCAGAAGGTCTTTTTCCTTTTCCCTCTCTTTTTCGGCGCTTTCCCTTTCTTCCAAAAGACGTTTCATTTCGGACTTCAGAGCGGCAAGTTCCGCACGGCTCCGGTTTTCCCGTTCCACCTTCTCTGCAGAAAGTTTTTCAATCTCTTGACTGGCTTCACGTATCTGTTGCGAGTACGTATCTTCTTGAGCCTTGATCTCCTCCTTCAACTCCCCAATCTTCCTGTAGAAGGAGGCCAATTCATCGCCCAACGCCTTCCGTTCTGCAGCCTTGGCCTTAGAAAGACGGTCTATTTCAGCTTTTGCCGATTCTGTCTTCAACTGCCTTTCGGCAGACAACGACTGTATTTCCCTGGTAATCGACGCAATCTCAGTATGCAATACAGCCAATTCTTCATTCGTTTCCTTCTCAACTCTCTTTCTTTCCTCCTTAAGCCGCTCCTTTTCAGCCCGTATCGCGATGATTCCCGAATCATCAACCAACACAGGGTCTGCGCTCTCCTTGCGGGCCATCTCCTTCGACGCTGCCGGATTGATTTCCCCGTGGGAGCCGGGAGAAAGAACCGTTTTGTTCATTGACTCCAATGAAACGGCTTCATTTTCTGAAATTGCATGGGAACCGACTGTTTTTTCCATGGAATCAGCCTTTTCATCGCTCCCTTTCCCGGATGGCGCAGGTGCACCTTTTGAGGATTTTTCCCCCGACACTTTTTTCTGGGAAACCCTTTTCCCGCCTCCACCTGAACGTACTACTCTCAAATCATTAAGAACAACCTCTCTGAGAGCTTTGCTGTAATTCAAGTTTACGCTTTGCATCTCAAAACCGAATCCTTCGGCAAATTCGAGGGCTTCTTGTACTGTGGCGTCAGACGACTCCTTGTCATGAGGCTTTTTCTCCGGCACATAGATCGCAAAACTCTTGCTTTTTAGCATGGAAAGAGCCACGTACGCCGTCGAAGCAATCCCTTCCTGAACAACACATACGAATGCTTCGCAAGGCTGTTTTTCCCTTCTCCCATGCGCAATCATCTGGGTCGCAGTGGACCTGAACACCGCCAGAACATCTTGGGCATCAGCTTCGATGTATTGAAGGGAACCATCCTCTATAAACATAACTTTCCCCCTGCTATTCCGGTAATAAAATACCGGGGCAAAAATATCCGATGATATTTCGGCAACCCGGCTGTCTGCTTGAGACCCTGGAGGCTTTCCGTCCCATCCTCGCGGATGGTTTAGTAGTATCGTCTATCATTAATTGATTCAATTTTCCTGTGACGTGACCATTATCTGACTTGGAAAGGGAAAGTCAACGGCTTTTTGATGCCCCTTCATCAGTTGCGCTGAGTTCATTACCTTATGTCTCCATCAAAATCATTTCGACGGGATAAAACGAATACAAAGAAGTAGAAAGAACGGGGAACATCATCAAATTGCAGCAACCCATTTGCAAGAGAAACAGGTATTAATGAATGATATTAATGAAATTTGTCATACATAGAATTCCTCTCTTAGCACAGCACGACACACTGTCCCAGAATGCCCCTCTTTCGAGAAGCTACGCAGGAGATTCCCTGAAACAGCTGGAAGAAAATATCAAGTGGCGGCAGGGGAAGAAGAATCATTTCACGTGCCACGTCGTAACCCTTGAAGACCGTGGAAAGACTCCAACGCCTTCTTGCTCCGGGTAAAGAGGATTGGTGCCGTGACAAGTATCTTGCATTTTTTTTTTCTGATGTTATTATTTCAACGATTCCGCTCCGGTTTCTCAGCCTGCCGAAAGTCTCGCAGCAAGCTTTTCATCTTATCCCAAGGAGGACGCAATGAAAAAAGCACTTGTATCCGTTGTAGCAGTTCTCGCCGTTGTTGCATTCGCATGCACCGTTTCGGCCGAAGAAAAGTATCCCACCCAGGAAGCCACCGTCAAGACGATCGTGACTACTCCTGATGGAAAGGTTGTGAAGGAAGATGTTGTTACCGACACAACAAAAGGAGCCGATACTGCTTCACAGTACAAAGAGCTGCAGAAGGGGCAGACTGATCAGGAAATGAAGACTGATGGGAAAAAAGAGGGCCAGAAGGCAGTCACTCCCAAAAAGAAAAAAGCAGTCAAGAAAAGTGTAAAAAAATCAAA
>JAAZOO010000340.1 GCA_012797715.1 Geobacteraceae bacterium
AAAGGTCGAAAACACTTTTCCGAGGGCTCTGATGGATTCCTTGTCGGCCCAGTGCACGTCATCTATCACCACAAGCACGGGGACACGTTTGTCCATTTCCGCGAGCAGGCGGGAAAGAAGCCTGGCCTGTCGGGTCAAGGTATGGGGTATGGAGTGATATGTTCCCTTGACGGAGGGCGTGTTTTCCCTCAAGAAGGCCGTCACAAGGTCTTCGAGAAGAAGTCCGGGTCTGCCCCCGTAATTTGCCCCTCCCGCCTTGACAAGGACCATGTTGCTGTCCACCTTCCTGAGGTGTGAGAGGAAGGCCTGAAGGAGTCTCGACTTTCCCGCACCGGGTTCGCCCACGAGGTGGACGATCAGACCGGAAAGCATTCTCCCGGACCTCGTGTTCTCCCAATACCGCGAAAGTGATGCCAGCTCTTCCGTTCTGCCTGCGAGACCGGTGAGATTGTCATCCAGCCTCCCCAGCCAGCTTGTCACCTGTCTCGGTCCCTTCACGATGTACACGACCGGCGGAACATTTCGGTACGTTGCCCAGGAACCGGGAGAGTCTGTTCCGTAGCATTCAAAGCGGGGGGCGATAATCCTGAAGGTGGAGGGAGAGACTATGACCATGCCCGGATCAACGGCAAAGGCCACCGCTTCCGAATGGGCGATGGTTCGCCCCAAGATCCCTGTCTGGATGTCGCGGGACGTGCCCTTCAGGGGAAGGGCGGAAAGCACAGGGCCGGTATTGATTCCCAGGAACATCCGGGCTCCCTGTTCTTCTGATTGATTACGGAGGGAGATGGCGCATCGCACCGCATCGGTGGAACCCTTCACCAGATTCCGGGCGGCAAAACAGGCGACAAGGTGGCCGCCTGGTCCTGTTGTCAGGGTACCCCCCGCGTGGACTGCCAAACGGACGGCGCTTTCAAGCAGGGAAAGGCAAGCAGAGTCGCTGTCGTAAATACCACCGCACGTGGCGACCGTGAGCACTGTTGTCTCGCTGATTCCTTCCGGCAGAGGTCGTCCTGCCCCAGTTCGGAACCTGCCTGCCGGCTTGTACCACAGGACGTTCTCCGTCTTCCATACGGGGTGAAGCCGGGCGGCACAGGATTCACAATACTCCACCCGGACGGGCCATTCGGCTCCGCAGGCGCGGCATCGACGAAAAAACCGTTTCCCGGGTTCCGGTTCGAACTCCATCTTCACTGACAGGGACCCGTTGAGCCTAGCCATTCCCATCCCTCTCGCGCTCACGCCTTGAGTCTGAGACAATCCTCCTTACATCATCCACGAGAAGAATGACGGCATCGAGCCGTGGATCGAGTTCTTCCGCGAGGCCTTCGGCGATTGCGCCGTATCCGCGAAGATGCTTCGCTTTCGCTCCTTCGAGTATCTCCCACGCAAAGGCCAGTTTTCCGACAATCTCCGCGCCTGTTCGTTTGCGTCTCTTCGGAAGGTTAAACTCTTGCATTATCCTTGAGATCCGTTCCCTGATAACGGCGATTCTTGCGACAATATCGGTTTTGATCTCATCCGGCAGGTCATCGTCGTTTATCTCGTATGTGATCCAGCGGCCGGGGCGATGAAGAATAGCGAACTCGATCTCAACGAGTGTTTCCTCAAGTATGCTCAGCGTCATGATGAGGCTCTTCGTCTGGCCCGGGTTGAGAAGCGTGGAAAGATCGCTCCGCCTTTCCATCATTTCCCCTCCCCCGCCGGCGCATTACAGGCAATCCCATTCTTTCGGTGGATGGCACGCGCGACGAGATACAAAAGCGGGAGCGCGGCGGTCTGGATGATCGTGGAGAACAG
>JAAZOO010000341.1 GCA_012797715.1 Geobacteraceae bacterium
CGTTTTCGAGTACGGCTGCGGCGCCAGTACCCTGTGGTGGGCCGGACGGGTCAGGGAAGTGGTGTCGGTCGAGCACGATGGGGCCTGGTATGAAAAGCTGTCTCCGCGCATGCCCGCCAATGTCACCCTGCGCCATGTTCCACTGGAAGAGGGCGATGGCTACCCGCGCGCGGTCGCCGCGTACCGCAACCGTTTCCACCTGGTGGTTCTCGACGGCCGGGAGCGGGTGCGCTGCTCCTTCCACGCACCGGATTCCCTGACTCCCGACGGGGTGATTCTCTGGGACAACAGCGACCGGAGCGAATACGGGGAGGGGTATCGTTTCCTGGGAGACCGGGGCTTTCGCAGGATTCAGTTCACCGGGTATGCGCCGGGATGCATCGACAAGACGGAGACTTCCATTTTCTACCGTGACGGAAACTGCCTGGGAATCTGAGGCGCGGGAAATTCGGACCATACCATGAGACTGGTGAAGATAACGTCGGCATATCCCGGCTACCTGAAACAATTCTACGCACGCCGTCCTGGTGGGGCGCTTCTCTCCTATGAAGAACAGAAGAAGGCCCTGGACCAGGACGCCTTCGGCTGGGCCGATTTCTGGTCCCACGCCCTGACCCCGCTCGGCTACGAGGTCCTGGAGATCACCCGCAACGCCGGTCCCCTGCAGGAGGCATGGGCACGGGAGAACGGCGTGGAGGAGGGGATGGCTCCGGCGGGAATCGTGCTGGAACAGGTGAAGAGATTCCGGCCCGATATCCTCTGGTATGACGATACGGATGAGGCGCTCCTGCGCGGACTGCGGGATACGGTCCCCTCCCTGCGCCTCGTGCTGGGCTGGGTCGGGAGCGCCATTCCGGCACGGGGAGCGTGGAGGTACATGGACCTGATCCTCTCCTGCGCCCCGGAATCGGTTGCGGTCATGGAGGGTGCCGGCCATGCGGCCGCGCACCTGCACCATGGTTTCGATCCGAGGGTTCCCGGCCGCCTCGCCGACCGCGGGAAGACCCTGGATGTCTCCTTTATCGGGCAGATCGTGCGATCCGGCGGGGTGCATCGACACCGGGAGGAATTCCTGGAAAAGGTCGCCCAAGGGACTTCCCTTGAAATATTCTCCCCGAGCGCGGGCTTCACCTGGCGGGACGATGTGACGTCCGCCGTGAAATCCCTGGTCTACCGGAGCGCCCATGCCCTTCGCACGGCCGGGATTCCCGCATCCTGGATCTCGGCGATTCCCCTGGCAGGAGGGGCGCTCCGCTGGCAGGCGTGTCCCGTTTCTCCGGTGAACAGGCGCCTGAAGCGCTTTCTTCGTCCCCCGGCATTCGGCCTGGACATGTTCCAGGTGATCCGCGATTCCCGGATGACCCTGAACATCCATGCGGACTCTTCCCCCCGCTTCGCGTCCAATATGCGCCTGTTCGAGACGACCGGCGTCGGCACCTGCCTGGTGACGGACTGGAGGGAGAACCTGCATGAACTGTTCGCACCCGACTCGGAGGTGGTGACCTACCGTTCCGCGGAAGAGTGCATGGAAAAGGTGGTCTGGCTTCTCGAAAACCCCCGGGAAAGGGAAGAAATCGCCATGGCAGGCATGCGTCGCACCCTGCGGGAACACACCTTTGAACAGCGTGCCGCGGAACTGGACCGGATTATTCGAAGGGCCCTGGAGAAGAGAATCGGCAGGGGAGGCGCCGCTCCATGACGGGAATCGTGCGACCCCTCTGGTTCGAGCCGGTCAGGCATTGCTACCGGCTGGTGAAGGACCCCTGCTACCGGACCCTCTGCCTTCTGGAGGCGAAGCTGGGAAATGCCCCGCGTTTTGTCCCGGGAAGCCTGAAACTCCATGGAAAGAGATTCCGTTTCCCCGATGCCGCCTCGTTCCTTTCCGCATACCGGGAGATCTTCGTGGAGCGGATCTATGCCTTTCCTTCTCCCGACGCCGCACCCGGCATTCTGGATCTGGGAGCGAACATCGGCCTCAGCGTCCTCTATTTCAAGCAGCTTTTCCCCGATGCGAAAATAATGGCGTATGAGGCTGACCCGGAGATCTTCGCCTATCTTGAGGACAATATCCGGGAAA
>JAAZOO010000342.1 GCA_012797715.1 Geobacteraceae bacterium
GGACATCAAGCCGAGCAACATCATTGTCCAGCAGGACGGATGGACCAAGATCACCGATTTCGGCATCGCCCACCTGGACGACGCCTCCGGAACGCTGCAGACCCAGACCGGCGAGATCATGGGAACGCCTGCCTACATGTCCCCGGAGCAGGTTCTGGGGAAGCCGGTGGACGGGCGTTCCGATCTGTTCTCCCTGGGGGTGATCCTCTACGAGGTATGCACGGGCGTGCGTCCGTTCGGAGGTGAAGGGAAAAACCTCCCCACCGTGTTCAATGAGATTATCCAGGTTGCGCCGCCGGAACCGGACCCGGCGCAGGGGATCCCGCCGGAGCTTTCGGGAGTGATCATGAGGGCCCTTCGCAAGGAGCCGTCGGAGCGCTTCCAGACGGGAAAGGAGATGGCCGATGCCCTCCGGTCGGCCCTGCCCGGAAAGGTTGCGGCTGGCGGACCGGCCGTGCCCGGTGTTCCCCTGTCCCCTGGGCAGCCACAGAAAAAAAAACGCATCGTGCCCCTGCTGGTGGTCTCGGCCATTGCCCTCCTCCTCGGCGGAGCCGGCATTGCCTGGCTCCAGGGGTGGCTGCCGCTTCCCTCCCTGCCGTTTCTGAAGGGGGGCGGGACAACGGTTGTCTCGCGAACGGAGCCTTCCCGTCGCTCGAAAGAGGCGGTGGAGCCGGTGAAAACCGGACCCGTTCTCGTTCCTCAATCCTCGTCGCGCGGACCGGAAAAACCGCCGGAGGAGAAAGCGGAGGAGGTAACGCCCCCTCCTGCGAAACCCGAGGCCAAAACGGAAAAGAACGAGCCGTCCCGCGCCAAGGCGTCGCTCAGGATCCTGTCCACTCCTCCGGGAGCCCGGGTCTTTGTGGACGGAGCGCTCAAGGGGACGACCCCTGTGACCCTTCCGGTTCCCCTCGGTGTTCACCGGGTCCGCCTGTCCCGTCCCGGATACCGTGACGCAGTGAGTCTGGTTTCCGCGAAAAAGGCCGTGCAGTATCCTCTCCGTTTCGCCCTGAAGCCCCTGGACAGGAAGCCGGCGGGGAAGGAAAGTACCGGTCCGGAGCCGGTGGAACCGAAGCCGCCGAGGCAGACGGATGACTGGATCATCAAGCCGTTGCAGGATCGGCCGAAATAAACCTGAAAACGGCAGGCGGAGTCGTCGGAAGAGAACCAAGGGTGCCTTCACCTGCCGAAGGGAGGACAAATCAAGTTTTGACGGGAGGTGACATCATGAAGAAGATTCTGGTCTATCTGCTCAGTTGCTCCCTTGCCGTGCAGACCGCCTGCACTTCCCTGAGCGGGACGCAAATTGGGGCCCTCACGGGCGCCGGCGTGGGCGGTGTGGTCGGCGGCCTGGTGGACAGCAAGAAGCCGCTTCGGGGAGCCCTGATCGGCGCTGCCGTCGGCGCCCTTGCCGGCATGGTCATCGGGTACTACGTGGACACCAGGACCAAGGATGCGGCCCAGACCGCGCGCGATTACAACTACACCCCGGCCCAGGGCACCGTTGTGCAGATTGAAGACGTGCGTATGGAACCGGCAACGGTGCGGCCGGGAGCTCCTTCCAAGCTGGTGATGGATTACGCGCTCCTGGACAGCGACCCGGCCAGGAGATTCCAGGTCAGGGAAAAAAGGATCATCAAGAGCAACAACAGATCCCTCAAGGAGATAGGTCCGGCCGTAAAAACCAGGAGCGCCGGCACCTATACCACCGAGCAGGAGGTGGTTTTCCCGTCGAACCTTCCCGAAGGGGCCTATGCTCTTCGCGGGCAGGTGGAGGCGGACGGCAGAAGCAGCTCCAGGGAAACACTTTTCCAGGTGGTTCGGCTTCCCGGTTCTCCGGAACGGTATGCGTTTCTGCCCATTCATGAAGTCGGTTACCGTGCGGCATGTCCATGAAGAGGGAATTTTTCGGAAAAACGGACGTCGGCCTGCGGCGGCCGAACAATGAGGATGCCTGGATTGTCATGCCGGACCTGGATGTGTGCGCCGTGGCCGACGGGATGGGGGGCGCCGCCTCCGGAGAACTCGCCAGCAGGATGTTCGTGGAGACCGTCCAGGAGCTGTTCGGCCATCTCCGCCCCGGAACCGAACAGGAGGCGGTCGAGGCGGCCCGGGAAGCGTTCCGGCTCGGAAATGAGAGGATACTGTCCTTCGCCGCTTCCAAGCCGAGCCACCGGGGGATGGGGTGCACGGCGGAACTCCTTGCCTTCCGTGACGACCGGTATGTGGCGGGACACGTGGGAGACAGCAGGATATACCTCTTCCGGGGGGGAGTCCTTAAACAGATTACCCATGATCATTCCCTGGTGCAGAGTCAGCTGGACCGGGGAATGATAACCGAGCAGGAGGCCCGCAGGCATTCCATGCGGCATGTGGTGCTCCGTGCCTTGGGAATCCAGGAGCCTCTCGCCCTGGACCTGTCCCGGGGAACCTGCCGTGTCGGCGATGTCTTCCTTCTCTGTTCGGACGGGTTGACCGACATGGTGGAGGATGGGGCGATCCGGGATATCCTTTCCTGCACCGACGGTCTTGACGCGTCCGCCGCACGCCTGATAGAGAGCGCCAAAGCGGCGGGCGGCGCCGACAACATCACCGTGGTGCTCTGCCGGGTCCTCCCTCCATGATGTCTCCAACCGGATACCTGTTTCTCGCTAGTGCGCTCCTCTTCGTGCCCTTCGCGCATTGCAACGCGGAGCCCGTTTCCGTTGGCGTTTATCCCGTTCCGGCCGTTGAAATGGAAGAGCAGGTTGCGGACTGGCTCCGGGGGGAAGGATGCCGGGTTGGGCGGGATGTCCCGGAAGAGGGGAGGGTGGGCCTTTGGTGCGAAAAAGGGGACCGGACCACATTCCGGATTCGTATCGAACCACATTCCCCCACCGCATCCGGTGTCTCCCTTGAAATCCTGCCGGGGTCCGGAGATGAGGTTGCCGCCACTGCCGGGCTCAGGGAATTCCTGGCCGCCCGTTCGCAGAAGGTCGCCGCGCAATCGCAACCCGATCATTCAGGCGTCCCCCCCGGAGTGGAGGGGAACCGGAGCGCCGTCTTCTGCCTGCGGGCATCGGTCCGCGGCGTTCCGGTCGGGTTTTCCGGGTTTGCCATTGACCGCCGGGGGGTCATCATCTCCACGGCCCATGACCTGGACGGAATTCGCCGGGTCACGGTGGTGAGGCAGAGCGGGGA
>JAAZOO010000343.1 GCA_012797715.1 Geobacteraceae bacterium
GGTGACGGCCCGAATGATGGGGAACGAGGTGGAGCAGCTCTACGACGTGGGTGTTGCAGGGATTCACCGTCTCCTGGGGAGGAGGGACCTGCTCTTTTCCGCATCGGTCCTGATCGTGGTGGCCGGCATGGAGGTGGCGCTTCCCTCGGTCGTGGGGGGGATGGTGAGCCGTCCGGTGATAGCGGTTCCCACCTCTGTCGGCTACGGCGCCTCCTTCGGAGGAATGGCGGCCCTGCTGGGGATGCTCAATTCCTGCGCCTCCGGGGTCACCGTGGTCAACATCGACAACGGTTTCGGAGCGGCCTACGCGGCCAGCCTCATGAATCGCAGAGATTGAAAAGACAGGTAATAATAACAGGTGGTAGGTTTTAAGTTTTGAGGCTCCAGCCCAGCACCTAGAACCTGAAACCTGAAACCGAAAACCTGTTTTTTGAAAGGTTTTGCCTTGAAGATTCTCTACTTCGACTGCTACGCGGGTATCTCCGGCGATATGACCGTTGCCGCGCTCCTGGATCTGGGGGTGCCTCTCGATCTCGTGCGGGACACGCTTGCGGGGCTCCCCCTCTCCGGATACACCCTGTCCGCGGAAGAAACACGTCGTGGCGGCATCCGTGCACTCTCCTTCAACGTCCATGTGGCGGAAGAGCAACCGCACCGTCGCTACACCGACATTGCCGGGATGATAGAACGGAGTTCGCTCCCGGCGGAGGTAAGGGAAACGGCGGGCCGGATATTCCTGCGGCTCGCCGAGGCAGAGGCCACGGTTCACGGAATCGAGCTCCACCGCGTTCATTTCCATGAGGTGGGTGCCGTTGACTCCATCGTGGACATCGTGGGAGCCGCCGTCTGTCTCCATTACCTGAAAGTGGACGGCGTTTGCGCATCCGCACTTCCCCTGGGCGGCGGTTTCGTGGAGACGTGCCACGGTCTGCTGCCGGTGCCCGCGCCCGCTACTGCGGAACTGCTGCGGGGTCTCCCCGTGCATGGGGAGCTGGGACACGGGGAGCGGGTCACGCCCACCGGCGCCGCCATCCTGGCATCCCTGTCACCCGGCTTTGACCGGCCGCCGGTATTTTGCGTGGACACGGTCGGCTGCGGCGCCGGCAGCCGGGAGTTCGGGGATGTGCCCAATGTGCTGCGCCTTTTCCTGGGCACGACGGACCGCTCTCCGGCTGAGGACGAGATCCGGGTGCTGGAGACCCACGTGGACGATTGCAACCCGGAGATACTCGGTTTTCTCATGGATCGCCTCCTGGAGGCGGGGGCTCTCGATGTGGCGTTTTCTCCCGTGCAGATGAAGAAAAACCGGCCCGGCATCCGCCTCACCGTGCTCTCGCCGCCGCCCCTCCTGGACGCCCTTGCCCGTCTGGTGCTGCTGGAGAGCACCGCCATCGGGGTGCGCTACTATACGACCCGGCGGATGAAGCTGGAGCGCTCCCGGGAAGAACGGGCAACGAGCCTGGGAACGGTGGCCGTCACGGCGATCCGCGAGCGGGGCGCCCTGGTGAGGATTGCGCCGGAGTTCGAGGAATGCCGCAGGATTGCCCGGGAGCGGGGCATCCCCCTGCGGGACGTATACGGTATCATCGAACGGGAGGCAGGGGAATGAGGCGATTCGTCATCCTGTTCGCAAGCTGGTTCGGCACGGGCTTCAGCCCGGTTGCCTCCGGCACCGCCGGCACCCTGGCCGCCATACCCTTCCAGATTCTCCTGGCGCACCTTTCCCTGCCGCTCTACCTCCTCACGCTCCTGGCCTTCTTCTTTTTCTCCTCTTGGGTGTCGGGGCATGGGGAAATCGTGTTCGGGGAGAAGGATTCCGGCAGGATAGTCATCGACGAGGTCATGGGCTATTTCATTGCCATGACCGCGGTTCCCGTGTCCTGGAAAACCATTCTGGCGGGTTTTCTCCTGTTCCGCTTCTTTGATATCACCAAGATTCCGCCCGCCCGCTTTTTCGACCGGCGGATGAAAAACGGCTACGGGGTGGTGCTCGACGACGTGATCGCCGGGATCTACTCCTGTATCGCCCTCCATCTCCTGCTGAGGTTCCCATGAAGATTTCCACCCTTTCCATCGGCGACGAGGTCGTCTTCGGTGAGATTACGGACACCAATGCGGCCCACATCGCCTCCCGCATCTACGATATCGGTTTCAAGGTCCGGCAGCATCTGTGCGTGGGCGACATCGAGCCGGATATCATGGAGGCCGTTGAAACCCTTGCGGTGCACAACGACTTCGTCATCGCCAGCGGCGGGCTGGGGCCGACCGTGGACGACCTCACGGCCAGGGCTGTGGCCAAGGCCGTGGGGCGTCGCCTCATCCTCAACGAGGAGGCGCACCGCCACCTGAAGGAGCGCTACCGGCAGATGGGGCGCCAAATGCTCCCCGGCACCGAAAAGCAGGCGCTGCTGCCGGCAAAGATCATCCTGATACCGAATCCCGTGGGGACCGCCTGCGGCTTCATCGTCCCCCACAAGGGGTGTTTCCTCCTCTTTCTTCCGGGCGTTCCGGTGGAGATGAAGCAGATGCTCGACGAGACGGTGATCCCGTTCATCCTTTCCCGAACCAAGCGCACGACCTTCCTCGAAACCAGGACCATGCGGGTTTTCGGCCTCCCGGAGACCTCTATCGAGAGCCGGATCAAGGACCTGGCCCGCCCCCGCGAAGGTGTGGAGATCGCCTACTGCGTCAGTTTTCCCGAGGTGGAGGTGAAGCTTCGCGGCGA
>JAAZOO010000344.1 GCA_012797715.1 Geobacteraceae bacterium
ACCGCCTCCTCCCGTCTGCCGGCAGGGGCATCGAGGACCATGCGGTAGGCGCCCACCACGCACGCCACATATTCGGCCGACTTCATCCGGCCTTCGATCTTGAAGGAGGTGACGCCGGCGTCAATGAGCTCCGGGAGTAGATCGATGCTGGAGAAGTCGTTCGTGGAAAAGTAGTACCCTTCTTTGCCCCGGTAGCGGTATAGCCTGCGGCAGGGCTGGGCGCAGCGCCCCCGGTTGCCGCTGTGGCCTCCCAAGAAGGAGGAGAAATAGCACTGGCCGGAGTAGGAGAAGCAGAGCGCACCGTGGATGAAGCACTCCAGGTCCATGGTCGTGTTCCGGGCAATGGATCGGATCTCGTCCAGGTGCAGTTCGCGGGCCAGGACCACTCGCGAAAAGCCGAGGGTTTCCAGCTGCTTTACCCCGAGGGAGTTGTGGATGGTCATCTGGGTGGATGCATGGGCCGGGAGCTCGGGGAAATGCTCCCTCATCAGGCGGAACACTCCCATGTCCTGGAGGATTACGCCGTCCGCCCCCATTCCCGACAGCGCTGCCAGGACTTCCACTACCCGCGGCAGCTCCTGCTCCTTCACCAGCGTGTTGAGGGTCACGTACACTTTCCGGTGGAGGGAGTGGGCGTAGGCGATGATCCTCTCCATCCGGGAGAGGGTGAAATTCCGCGCCTTGGCCCGAGCCGAGAATTCGGTCAGCCCGGCGTATACGGCATCCGCGCCCTTCTCCATGGCGGCGAAGAAGGCCTCCAGAGAGCCGGCCGGGGAGAGGAGTTCGGGTTTTCTTGGTTTTCTGGTGGAATCCTGCATGGGGTCAGGGTATCCGAAGGGGGGAAGAGCGTCAAGGGTTTTGCGTTACGATGATTTCGCCCTGCTGCCGGTGGGGCGGCGCATGCGGGAATATTCCGCAAAAAGGATTGTATTGACAGTTAAACAATAAAAATGATAGATAGCTAATCTACGTGTATTAAGTAAATTAAGGCTGATCGGGAATCAATATCTCTTGATGGTATTTCGAAAAAAGGACCCACCATGAACAGTGCGCGACCCCTTTTCTGGCATCAGGGTGTTTACCTTCAACCTCAGCATTTCCAGCTCTTTGATCGTTCCTTTCAAAGTCTGTTTTTCCCTTACCAAAAATACATGATCCAGGACTTCTGGGGCGTCGGTGAGATGGAAATCCTGGAAAGCGCACTGAGCGCCGGCACCTTTACACTGGTCGGGGGAGATTTCCTGTTTCCCGACGGCACCCATGTGTCTCTGCCGGGAAATGCCCTGATCGAGCCGAGAGGTTTCGAGGAATCGTGGGTCAAGGACGGGAAACCGCTCACGGTTTATCTCGGCCTCAGGAACTGGAGCGATGAAGGAGAGAATGTCACCGTTCTGCCGGGGCTGGATGACATGGAATCCGTGCATACTCGTTTCGTAGCCTCAACCGAAGTTGAGGAATTCGGCGACCTTCATGGAGGAGGGCCGCGGGGCCAGGTGAAGAGGCTCTATTTCGTGCCGAAGATATTCTGGGAAACCGAGATGCACAAGCTGGGCGACTATCAGCTCATCCCCATCGCCCAGGTTGAGAAATTCGGCGCCGACGTCAGGCTGTCAACCGACTACATGCCGCCGTGCATCGCCTTCAGCGCCTCCGGATCCCTGAGGAAGCTGGCCGAGGAAGTCAGAGACCAGGTAACCGCCCGGGCATACCAGCTGGAAGAGCACAAGAGCAGGCGAGGCGTTCAGACGGCCGAATTTGGCTCCAGGGACATGGTTTACTTTCTGGCGTTGAGGTCCATCAACCGGTACGTACCGCTGTTGTTCCACGTGACGAAGAGTCCCTGCGTGCATCCCTGGTATCTGTACGGATTGTTGAAACAGTTCGTCGGCGAGCTTACCACCTTCTCCGAAGATATCAGCGTCTTGGGTGAGCAGAGGGACGGCAAAGCAAACATCCCTGACTATGACCATCGCGATCTCAGACGTTGTTTCTCGGCACTTCAGGACATGATTTCCCATCTTCTGGACCAGATTACCACCGGTCCCGAATACGTTATCCGTTTGGTACATGACGGGACATTTTACGCCGCCGAGTTGAAACCCGCCGTTTTCGAGGGACGGAATCGCTACTACCTGGCGGTCAAAACCGATGCGGATCCCAAAATCGTGTTGAGTACTCTGGTGGACATCTCAAAACTGAGTTCCAGGGAACAGATGCATACCCTGGTGACCCAGGCCCTGCCGGGGATCGGGCTTGAGTACATCCAGGTTCCGCCCCAGGAACTCCCCCGCCGCGCGAATACCCTGTATTTCACCATCGACCATCACGACGACCAGTGGCTGTCGGTGGAAAGAAACCGCTCTCTGGCCCTCTATTGGCACAACGCGCCGGATGATGCGGAGGTTGAATTGATGGTGGTGGGGAGATAGCACGGGAAAATGCACGGACGACATTACCACGCGGAATCGGCCCGCCTGAGAGAGATCGCCGCGGAGTTCGCCGTTGCCAATCCGGCGCTGG
>JAAZOO010000345.1 GCA_012797715.1 Geobacteraceae bacterium
AGGGACTGGATGGCGCGGCCGCCCCTGCCCCGGGAGGAACGGCCCTCCTCCCTTCCGGCCGCGGCGGGGCGCGTGGTGGGCATCGCTTCCTCCACGGGGGGGCCCAAGGCCCTGTCCGTGATTCTTTCCTCTCTTCCGGCGGACCTCAGGGCTCCGGTCCTGGTTGCCCAGCACATGTCCGAGGGGTTCACCGACGGTATGGTGCAGTGGCTCAACATGAATTCCCGCCTCGCGGTCCATATGGCGGTCCACGGCGAGGCCATCGCGCCGGGCAGGGTCTACGTCTCCCCGTCGGAGCTGAACATGAGCGTCAGCCCGTCGGGTGAGATTGTCCTGTCGGAACGAAGGAAGCACGACATCTACCGGCCGTGCTGCGACGTGCTTCTGGAATCCGTTGCCGAGGTCTACGGCTCGAAGGCCATCGGCGTGATCCTTACGGGCATGGGCAACGACGGCGTCTCCGGCATCGCGCGCATCCGGGAAGCGGGCGGGGTGACCATCGCCCAGGACGAGAGTTCCTCCGTCATCTTCGGAATGGCGAAGGCCGCCATCGAGAGGGGGGGCGTCACCACTGTCCTTCCCCTTGACAAGATTGCCCCCGAACTGGTGAAACGGCTCTGGTTCGACGGCCCCGCCGTTCCCGGCCCGGACGGGAGATGCCGCCAATGATGGACCTGGCCCCCTTTCGCCAGCTGCTGGAAAAGAAGTGCGGCCTCGTGTTCGAAAACGAGAAAGCGGCCCTGCTGGAGAGCGGGATCCGTGCCAGGATGGAAGCGCGGGCGATGCCCTCCGCCGAGAGCTACCTGTCTCTCCTTGCCGAGGAGCGGCGCGAGTTCGGTCAGCTCATCGACCGTATCACCATCAACGAGACCTATTTCTACCGGGAACCGGTCCATTTCTCCCTCCTTGCGGACAGGGTCGTTCCCGAGCTGCAGGCGCGCCCCGGCCGGCATGGTACGATCACCATCCTCAGCGCCGGCTGTTCCACCGGTGAGGAGGCCTATTCGATCCTTGTCTCTCTGGCGGAACGCTACGGGAGGGAGGTGGTGCGCGACGTTGCCGTTCTCGGTGTGGATATCGACAGCAGCGCGGTTTTTCGGGCTCGAGAGGGTTGTTTCGGCAGGCGCTCTTTCCGGGACTTCCCGGAGGAACTGCTCAGGAAATACTTCGAGGAAACCGCTCCCGGGGTCTGGCGCGTGCGGGAGTGGCTGCGCGGGGCGGCGTCCTTTCTTCCCTGCAACCTGCTGAGCCCGGAGTACCCCCCCGCGCTGGCGGACGTTGATGTCATCATGTACCGGAACGTATCCATCTATTTTTCCCAGGAGGTGCGCAGCCGGATATTCACCCGCCTTGCCGGGATACTCACCGACGGCGGCTACCTGTTCACGAGTCCCTGCGAGACCTTCTTCTACAGCAGGGGTGTCCTGGACCTCATCCACCTTGACGGCGCATTTCTTTTCCGGAAGGGGGTCCCGCGGCAGCAGCGGGAGAGCCGCTGCCCGGTCCGCGGGATGCGCACGGCGCTTGCAGCCCATGGCCCGTGCCCGGCAGGTCGTCCCCGGCATGCCTTTCCTCCCCCTGCCCCCACAGGAGGGGTGGGAAAGGTGGATGAAGCTGCCGCCGCCCCCTTTCCGGGCGCCATCACGCCCACCCTGTCCCCCACCCGTCACGGGGAAGGGGACACCCCGGCCGGCGCCTCATGGGGAGAACTCTCCCCCCTCTCCCCGGCCGACGGCTTCCAGAAGGCGGTGCGGCTTGCCGCTTCCAGGGAGTACGAAGATGCCCTGCGGGAACTGGACGGCGTCATCGTCGCATCACCGGGGCTGGGGGCGGCCCATGCCCTGAAGGGAAACATCCTCATGAACCTTTCCCGCTTCGATGAGGCGCGCGCCTCCTTGTGCGAGGCGCAGCGGATCGATCGCTTCTCCCTCGACGCATCCTTTTCCCTCGGCCTCATGGAGCGGATGGCAGGGGACTTCCCCGCGGCCCTCCGGAGTTTCCGGGAAGCGATCTACATCCACCCCGCCTGCTGGCCTGCCCACTACTTCCTGGCGGAAACCCTCCGTGAGGGGGGAGAAGGGGAGCATGCCCGGCGCGAGTTCCAGGTGATCCTGAAGATCCTGCAGAAGGGGGATTTCCCGGCGCACGGGCTTTCGAGCCTGCCGCTCTCCTTTTCGGCCCGGGAGCTGGAGACCCTGTGCAGGCGGAGAATCCGCATGCTGAAGAGGGCGGGCAATGGCGATTGATCGCGGAAAACTCCTGGCGCGCTTCCTCCAGGAAGCGCGGGAACAGTGCGCCGGCATGGAGCGGGGTCTCCTGTCCCTGGAGGGGAACCCCGGAGACCGGGAGACCCTTGACGCTGTCTGCCGTTCGGCCCACACCATCAAGGGTTCGGCGCGGATGATGAAGTTTCCGGCCCTTTCGTCGGTCGCCCACCGCATGGAGGATGTCCTGGATGCCCTGAAGAGCGGCAGGCTGACCCCTACGCAGGCGATCTCGTCCCTGCTCTTCCGGGGCGTCGACGCCATTGCCGGCATGCTGGATCGCATTGCGGACGGAGCGGATGCGCCGGGGGAGGCCGGTGAGCTCTGCGCGCAACTGGAGCAGGCCGCGAGTGGGGAAAAGGGGGACCCGGACAGGGGCACGGCAGGAAGTGACGGGACGTGCCTGGTGTCGGGTGCCGGTACGACGGGCCGGGAGGGAGGGCCCGCGCCTCCGCAGGTGAAGCCCTGTGCCGAGGAAACGATTCGTGTGTCCGCGGAAAAGATTGACGGCCTGATACGGTTGATGGCAGAGTTCACGGCAGCCGAAGCACGGGCCAAAGAGACCCTGGCCCGTCTCAGGGGGGCGCTCCGGCTTTCCGAACGGGGGTCCGGTTTCCCCGACGTGGCCGGAGAGGGGGGAGCGGACCGACTGAACGCTCTGCTCACCGAGGTCTATCTTTCGCTGAAAGATGAGCTCCAATCCCGGGAAACCCTGACACGGCAGCTGCTGGAGGCTTCCCTTTCCCTGAGGACCCTGCCGCTGTCCACGGTCTTCGACGGCTTTCCCCGCACCGTGCGCGATCTTGCCCTGTCACTGGGCAAGGAGGTGGAGTGTGTGGTGGAGGGGGGAGATGTGGAACTGGACAAAATGATCATCGAAAAGATCGGTGACCCCCTCCTCCACATGATCCGTAACGCCGTGGATCACGGCATCGAGACCGGGGAGGAGCGCCTGCGTGCCGGAAAGGGTGAAAAGGGGACCATTCACCTGTCGGCATGGTTTGAACGGGGGAACGTGATGATCCTGCTGCGGGACGACGGCAGGGGGCTCTCCCTCCAAAAGATCCGGGAGCGCGCCCTGCGCAGGAACCTGGCGGACCGGGAAACCCTGGACGCCATGTCGGACGCGGAGGTGAGGGAGTTCATCTTCCTCCCCGGTTTCAGCACCAGGGAGATCATCACGGATCTGTCCGGCCGGGGGGTGGGGCTGGACGTGGTGCGCAAGAGCATTATCGATGATCTGCGGGGGAGCATCCGCATCGACTCCCGCGAAGGGTCCGGCACGGAGTTTCTCCTGAAACTGCCCCTGCACCTGGCCCTGTTCCGGCTCCTGTTCGTTTCCGCGTCCGGGAGGGTGTTCGCGTTCCTCGCCGATTCGGTGGAGGAGGTCCTCACCGTCTCCCGGCGCGAGCTCATCACGGTGGTCGACAAGAAAGCGGTCCGGTTGCGCAGTGAGGTCATTCCCGTGGAAGAGCTTGCCCCGATCCTCTCCCTTCCCCCATCCGGCGAGAGGGACGAGATGCTCATCGCCGTCGTTTCCGCGGGAAGCGAGAAACTGGGACTGGTGATCGACAGGGTGCTCACCGAGGAAAGTGCCGTGGTCAAGCCGCTTCCGCCCCTGCTCGAAAAAATCCGCATCGTGTCCGGGGTGACGGTACGGGGCCGCGGTGAAATCGTCGCCGTGCTCTCCGTTCCCCTGCTGTGCGCCGCGGCCCGGGAGAAGAAAGGGGGGCGGCTTCCGGACGGGGACAGTGACGTGCGGAAGGATCTGACCGTGCTGGTGGTGGATGACTCCATCAGCACCCGGGAGATCGAGAAGAGCATCATCGAGGCCCACGGCTACCAGGTCGTCGTTGCCGGAGACGGTCTGGAGGCCCTGGAAAGGGCGCGGGAGAGGTGCTTCGACGCAATTGTCACGGACATCGAGATGCCACGGCTGGACGGTTTCACGCTCACGGAAAGGCTGCGCATGGACGAACGCTACCGCCATACCCCCATCATCATCGTTACCTCCAGGGAACGGGAGGAGGATCGCGCGCGGGGTATCCTGGTGGGGGCGAACGCCTATATCGTGAAAGGCTCCTTCGACCAGACAAGCCTTATGGAGACCATCGACAGCCTTGTGGCCTGACGGCCGGAACGGGATACGGGGACCCTATGGGAAAATACGGAAAAATACGGACGGAAGCGGGGGGAGGGGAAGGAACGGGTGCCGCGGACTCTCCCCGGGAGAGGCTCAGGGAGCTGCGCGACAAATATATCCGTTCCCTGCCGGATGCCATCGCCAGGATAGAGGCCCGCTGGAGCCGGATTCTGGAGGACAAGTCGAACCGTGACGAGGCGCGATCCCTGCACGGCATGCTCCATACCCTGGCCGGTTCGGCCCCTTCCTTTGGTTTCAGCGAGGTTGGAGAGGCCGCGCGCAACGCCGAAACCCTGGTGCGGAACCTTCTCGACAGCGCCGAACCTCAGGATAGCGATGCGTGGGAACGGATAGAGGCCGGCCTGGATGCGCTGCTGGCCGCCAGCATCACCTCCCGCTGCGAGGAGCTCGCGCGCCGGAGGTTCGAAGAGTCTGTTCCGGATGCGCCCCTTGTCCGTGGGGAGCCCAAGACGGTGTTCATCGTGGACGATGATGCGTGCCTGCTGCAGAACCTTGCCGTGCAGATAGCCTGCTTCGGCTACGAGGTCCGCACCTTCACCGGCCTGGAGGACCTGGAGGCGAATGTTGAGAAATCCCTCCCCTCGGCAATCATCATGGACCTGATGTTCCCCGAGGGGAAGGTCGCCGGAGCGGACGCCATTGCCGCTCTCCAGAGAAACGCCGTGCGGCGTATCCCCGTGATCTTCATCTCCCAGCGCGACGACTTCACTGCACGCCGCATGTCCGTGCGCGCCGGCGGAGATGCGTATCTGACGAAACCGATCCATATCTGTTCCCTGCTGGAGAAGCTGGATCAACTGACCGGAGACCGGGAGGCCGACCCCTACCGGATACTGATCATGGACGACGACCCGGAGCTTTCGCGCTTCTATGCCCTGACCCTGGAGCAGTACGGCATGCGGACCCGCGTGGTCAACGACCCGCTGCAGATCATCGAGCACCTGGTGGAGTTCCATCCCGAGCTGATTCTCATGGACATGTACATGGAGGGGTGCCACGGCGACGAACTGGCGAAGATAATCCGCCAGATGGAGGCCTACGTGAGCATTCCCATCGTCTACCTGTCGGCGGAGACCAGGAGGGACCGGCAGTTGCGGGCGCTCCGCATCGGCGCCGACGACTTCCTCACCAAACCCATCAAACCGGAGCACCTCATCTCGTCCGTCACCATCCGGGCGGAGCGGATGCGCATCATCCGTTCCTTCATGGAGAGGGACAGCCTCACCGGACTCCTCAACCACACCAAGACCAAGGAGCAGCTGGACCTGGCGGTTCTCCGGGCCAGACGGAGAGGGGGGAGTTTCTGCTTTGCCATGATCGATATCGACGGGTTCAAGTCCATCAACGATACGCACGGCCACCTCACCGGCGATCGGGTGATCGTCATCCTGTCCCGCCTTCTGCAGCAGAGGCTGCGGAAAACGGACGTCATGGGGAGGTACGGGGGGGAGGAGTTTGCGGTCATCCTCATGGACACCAATGAGGAGCAGGCGTACCGGGTCATGGACGAGATACGGAAAAGTTTCGAGCAGATACGGCACGAATCGGATTCCGGACCGTTTCCCGTGACCTTCAGCTGCGGCATCACGTCGTATCCCGCTTTCCAGGATTCACTGAGCCTGAACAAGGAGGCGGATCGGCTGCTGTACGAGGCAAAACGGAGGGGGAGAAACCGGGTAGTGACAGGGAAAACCCTGGAAGGGGGGGAGGCGTGATGACGGGGAAACCGAGACTTCTGGTGGTGGATGATGATCCGTTCGTTCTGGAGATGCTGGTGATTGTCCTGGAGGAAGAGGGGTATGCCGTGGAAACCGCGGGGAACGGAGGGGAGGCCCTGGAGACGTTCCAGCGGCATCCCGGCATTGATCTCGTGCTGACCGACATGAACATGCCGGGCATGGACGGCCTTCAGCTCACCCGGGAGATTCGGCGCCGCACCGCAGGCGTCCCGGTCCTTCTCCTCACCGCGAGCGATGACGGGGAATCGGTCCGCCGGGCCGCGGGGAGCGGCGTCCACCGCTCCCTGGTCAAGGACGAGGGCCTCATGGACAGGATCGCGGAGGAGGTTGCCAAGGCCCTGCGGGAGAGGCAGGGCAATCCGTGAGGCCCGGGTCCGCTACCCCCTTTTCCTCTCGTCCCCTGCCTCCGCCACCGTGCTTCCCTGCCTTGTGCCCCGCCGTTCCAGCTCGGAGTCGATGGCGTTCAGCACCTCAAACTTCCTGAGCGACCAGAGGGGGGCCACCAGGTGGTCGTGTCCCCCGTCGCCCGTGAGCCGCTGGATGGATATCTCCGGCCGCAGCCGCTCCAGGAAATCGCAGACCAGCCCCACGTACTCGTCCCGATCCAGCAGCGTCACCTCTCCCCGCCCGTACATCTCCGCCAGCGGCGTATCCTTCATGACGTGGAGGAGATGAATCTTCACCCCGTCGATACCCATGCCGTTCAGCACGCGGGCCGTGTCCAGCATCTCTTCCCGCGTCTCGCCCGGAAGCCCCAGGATGATGTGGGCGCACACCCGGATGCCCCTTTCCCTGCATGCTCCCACCGCCGTCCGGAAAGCGGCGAAGTCGTGACCCCTGCGCAGCAGTTCCAGTGTCCGGTCCAGGGGAGACTGGAGCCCCAGCTCCAGCCAGAAGTACGTTGACCGGGCATACCCTGCCAGCAGATCCGCCGTTTCCCGCGGAAGGCAGTCCGGCCGTGTCCCCACGATGAGACCGACCACGCCGTCCACTGCCAGGGCTTCGTCGTACAGTCGGCGCAGGATTTCCGGCGGGGCGTAGGTATTGGTATATGCCTGGAAATAGGCGAGGAACCGTTTCGCCTTGTACTTGCGGACCATGACCTCCTTCCCTGCCTCCAGCTGGTCCGTGACGGACGCGCCCGGCAGGATGCCGTGGGCGCCGGAGCCCTTGCCGCCGCAGTAGATGCAGCCCGAGGTGCCGGAGGCCCCGTCCCGGTTGGGGCAGGAGAACCCGGCGTCCACCGAGATGCGGTGCACCCGGCAGCCGAAGACCCGTTTCAGTTCCTGGGAGAATGCGTTGTATCTTTTTTCCATACGTGTCGACTCGGTGTAGCGGGCAGCGCCCGGGACAGGAGGGTACGCAATGAGTGTAGCCTATCGCTCCGGCCCCGTGCAAGGGGAGCCATCACGGAAAGGGAGCGCTCTTTATTAATTGAAATTCAGAATTGTATCTGGTACAGAGAAAGCTCCTGCCCCATCAGTTGGGGACCGGAAGGAATGGTGAGGGAGGCGCCGGGCGGCATCACCCCTTCCCCCGAGCAATGACGTGCATGGCGCGGAGGAAGGTCTCGATTTCATCTTCCGTGGTGAACCAGCCGGGGCTTACCCGGACCGTGCCCACGGGAAAGGTGCCGATGGTGCGGTGGGAGTCGGGCGAGCAGTGGAGACCGATGCGCACATCAATTCCATACTCCCGGTCCAGGGTGAATCCGATGAAGGAGGGGTCGATCCCCTGAACCGTGAAGGAGACGATACCGCCCCTTTCCTGACCGGGAAGGGGGCCGTGCAGGGTGACTCCCGGTATTTTCTCGAGCCCTTCGATCACCTGGTCCGTCAGCGCCCTTTCCTTTCCGCGGATGACCTGGATGCCCGTCCCCTGGATGAATTCGGCCCCCGCCCCCAGCCCGGCGATACCGGGAACGTTGGGGGTCCCGCTCTCCAGGAGGTCCGGCATTTCTGCGGGCTGTTCCTCGTGGGAGGAATGGCTTCCGGTCCCCCCCGCCAGGATCGGCAGGAGGGTGATGCCGTCGGCCAGGTAGAGGAAGCCGGTCCCCTGGGGACCCAGGAGGCCCTTGTGGCCCGGGCAGGCGAGGAGCCCGATGCCCATCTCCTCCACGTGGATGGGGAGAATGCCTGCGCTCTGGGCCGCATCCACCAGGAACGGCACCCCCGCTTCCATTGCCAGCAGACCGATCTCTGCGATGGGCTGGATGGTGCCGGTGACGTTGGAGCAGTGGGAGATGACGATGAGGCGGGTATCGCGGCGCAGGGCAGCGGCCACGTGGCGGGGATTCAGGAAGCCCCGGCGGTCGCAGGGAATCCGGGTTATCTCCGCACCCCGCTTCCGGGCCAGGTGGAGCGGCCGGATCACCGAATTATGCTCCATGGAGGAGGTGATGCCGTGTCCGCCGCACCAGAGCAGCCCCAGGATCGCCTTGTTGAGAGCTTCCGTTGCGTTTCCGGTGAATGCGATGCGGGATGAGTCCCGTATCCCGAACAGGCCGGCAAGGGTTTCGCGGGTCTCGAACAGGATGTGCGTTGCCTCCAGACCGCGGCGATAGCCGCCGCGGCCCGGACTGGCGCCGATTTCACGGAGGGCGCGATCCACGGCCCGGTACACCGTTTCCGGCTTGGGATGGGAGGTTGCCGCGTTATCAAGGTAGATGGACATGGCCGGTTCCTTTCCGATACCATTTATCCCTTTCCAGGGAGGGGGCTCCTGATTCAGAGGATTAGAACAGGCTGCGCAGGGCGAAATGGAACACCACATCGGGCGAGGCATCCACAACCACGTCTTCCGAGACGCCGATATCCAGGAAGGTGGAAGGGGTGAAGCCGATGGTCCCGCCGCTGGTGAGCTGCACCGAGCCGCCGTTCACCTGCACCAGATCGCTCCCGGTGTAGAAGGAGGTATGCCCGTCAGCCTGTATCTTGAGCGCCAGCCACTCCAGGGGGCTCCAGCCGAACCCCAGGGATCCGAATCCTGCCAGGGTGCGCTGCCGGTCCCCCAGAACGTCGCCCTTGGTCATGATCAGACCGCCGGCCGCGGCATAGAGCGTCAGGTGGCCCAGGGGGAGGCGGTAGTCGTCGCTGACAACGGCCCACAGGGCGAAGTCGGTGCTGCCGCTGCCGAACAGGCGGTGACTGTTGCCGACCGGGAACTTGACGCTCCCGTGAAGGGCTGCCCGGAGCGGGTTTTCCCGTTCCTCGTCGTACAGCCTCCAGGCGGCGGAAACGCGTATGTCTCCAATACCGGTGGCCCCGTCATCCACCCTCACCCCGTCGGCTCCCGTGCGACGGTATTCATACAGGAGGCGGTTTTTGGGATAGGACGTGCGAACGCCCTGGGAAAATCCCAAGACGTCGTGGAACCCCTCGATGAAACCGTCCAGGAACCCGCCGCTGTTTGTCAGCAGGGGGATGGTGATCCCCATTTCAACGCCGGTCGCTACCCCGCAGCGCGCGGTCAGGGCGAAACGGTACGTCTCGCCGTCCAGTATGAGGCTTTCGCCGGGGGTGAAGCCCGCTGTGGAGTTGTTGGACGCATCCAGGGAGAGCGTCCCTTCGACCCTCCCGGCCGGCAGGACGGAAGAGGAGCCGATGGCGGGCAGCCCGAAGATCCGTACCAGAGGGCTCTGGTTGGAGGTCTGGAAGGGGAGTATCTCCATGGCGAAAGCGTATGGCGAGGGGGCCGCAAGGAGGAGCGCGGCCGCACAGGCAATTACGGAGAATCTCATGTATTCGGTGTCTCCTTATGGAAAAACGGTTTCGAACGTCCGGGGCCATTTCTTCCCGCATCCTGCGAGAAGCGGCACTGAATCCATAAAACAAATGGAGTCCAATTGCAAGACGTTCGTTTCCCGCTACACTTGTGGTGCGGCGGCGCTGCCTCCCGGGACGGCCGTCGGCACGCTCTTTCCGGGGACCTTTTTTTTCCGGAGGGGTTCGGGATGACGGGGCAATCCTCCACATCCGTACGCTCGTTTTCATGCGCGTTTCCGGCAGCAGCCGTCCTTTTCTTCCAGCTTCTTTTCCCTCTTTCCGCCTTTGGTGCCGGGTCTCTCTACCCCCATCTCTGGGGCGGATTCTCCACCTCGCTTGCCGGCCGTTCGCCCCAGCAGCGGGGCAACGCGGCCCGGGCCGCCCGTGACCTGGACGGCATGATAATTCCGTCGGGAGGAGTCTTCAGTTTCAACGAACGGGTGGGTGCCCGGGATTCCCTGAAGGGATACGTCCCGGCTCCCATCATCAACGAGCGGGGAGGGGTGAGCGACACGCCGGGGGGAGGGATCTGCCAGCTGGCAACGACCATCTACAACGCGGCCCTGGAGGCGGGGATGGAGATCGTGGAGCGGCACCCCCATTCACGTTCCGTGGGATACGTGCCCCCCGGCAGGGACGCCACCATCCTCACCTGGCGCAAGGATCTGAAGCTGCGCAATCCCCACACCGTCCCGCTGACCTTGAAGGTGACGGTGGGAGCGGAGCGGCTGACCGCGGGCTTCTGGTCGGTGGAGGCGCGCCCGTTCCGCGTGACG
>JAAZOO010000346.1 GCA_012797715.1 Geobacteraceae bacterium
CGGCCGGACCTCTGGCTGGGAATGGCAAAAAATATGAAAAGCGTAAGAATCCATATCCAAAGCAGCTTCTTTTCGCCGGGCAGCGCTTTTCCGTCCCTGAAGGCAAGGAAAAACAGGGCCGCCGTCGGAAAGATGAAAAGTCCCGAATTGGCGAGAAAATCCAGGGCAAGGCTCCAGATGCTGGTGGAGCTCCATAAAAGCTTTCTCAGGTAACCGGATGAATGGGGGTCCAGTTTTCCCACATTCTCGCCGAGGACGAATTCCTTCCAGACCGCCGCAGGGTCAGGATCCAGAAGGAACCAGAGGCTGAAAACACCCAGGGCAAGCGCTCCTGCCAGAATTACCTTGTAACCATCCCTGGGGAGGAATTCGCGCACGCGGTAGTTCCGTTCCCGCAGGTACCACCAGGCAAGGGCGATACAGACGGGAACGACCAGGACGAAAGATTTGTACAGAAGACCGACACCCACCGACAATCCGACGGCAAGGGGCACAGCCAGACGCGAATTGAAGGACTCCGGACGTCCCCGGAGGATAATGAAAAACGGCAGGAAAAGCCAGAAGGCCAGGGCCGGATCCGTGAGAAAGGGCCGGCCGTAGCGATAGGTACTGAAAAAACCGAGAAAGACCAGAGCCGCGACAAACCCGGTCTCCCTGCTGCCGGAGAGCTTCCCGGCCAGCAGCAGGGCAAGCATGGCGGTGAGAAGCGTATAGACAACGCTTGGAAAACGCAGGTTCCAGAGGGTCCAGTCACGGCCCCAATCCGTGCTTGCAATCCCCTGCCAGAAGAGGAGCGGAGGCTTTGTGTTGCGCATCTGGCTGAGCCCGGACCTGAGGGGGAGCATGGATCCGCTCTCAGCCGTCATTCGGGTGATGTGGGTATAGGGATACTCGTCGCCGTTCTTCGGGATGTACTGGCTGTCCAGGGCGTAGAAATAGACAAAGACCGCCAAAAGCAGAGCCGCACCCCACCATAACAGCCGCGGAAAGTGATTATCCCCGATGACAGCGGAGACTTTCATTCCACCTGTTCCTTCGCTCTTTTGCAGAATGTCCACCGATCGTTCACCAGGTAGTTGAAGATGCTGGCGAGAACGATTGACATGAGGTTTGCTACAAGATAGTAGAAGTAGATTGCCAAGACATTGGTGAAGATGAACTGAAGCGCGATGCCGAGCCAGCATGCCAGTGCGTACTGTCCGAACTGAAGCGGGATCGCCTTGCCCATATGGTCCTTCCTGCGGTCCCGCCACGTCCAGTGGCGGTTTCCGGCAAAGTTACTTATGGTAGCACACAGAACTGCGAAAGCCAGGGAAAGATTTAGGCTGATGTGCGGCCAGGGTATCGCCGTGAAAAGATATTCCCTTCCCAGGTAAAGGACTGCCATGTTCACCAGAACCCCGGAGGCGCCGATGGTGCAGAACTTCAGGAAACGGCGTCTGTAGATCCTGTTGATGATGGGCATGGTTAGCTGCTGTACGGTGGAAATCATTGCTGCCCTTCCTTCTCTGCGGCTCCACGGCCCAGCATCTCCCTCGCCTTTTCCAGCACCGCCTCCGGGGATATGCTCTTCAGGCACTGGTTGTCGCCGTCGCACGGCGAGTTGCGGTGGTTGTATGCGGTAAGGCAGGGCGAGCATGGCCAGGCGGAGTAGAAACTGTAGGAGTTGGGGTTCAAGGTTCCATACAAAAGCGGCGTCTCCGGCCCGAAAAAGACGATGGTCGGAAGTGTCGTCAGGGCCGCAAACTGACCAGGGCCGCCGTCGTTACTGATGAGCAGGTCGGCGCAGTGGAATATAGCCAACAGATGGCGCACCGACTTGGTATAGCCCGTCAGGTCGACGCAATACTCGCTGCTGCAGTGCTCCGTGACCGCCCTGCCGTATTCCTTGTCCTGCGGCAGGCCGATAACTCCCACC
>JAAZOO010000347.1 GCA_012797715.1 Geobacteraceae bacterium
ACCAGCGCAATCTTTTCACCCCGCCGTATGGTCAGGTTAAACCCCTTGAGCACATAGTCCTCCCCATTGTAGGCGAACCAGACATCGCGGAATTCGATGGTTTGAAATCTTTGAAATCCCCTCTGGGACTCTGCATCCCGGCTGGAACCCAGCGGTAAAGCCCCCCCTCCCTTGACGGGAGGGGGTGGGGGGGTGGGTGAAGTCGAAGCAGGGCATTGCTCATGGAAACTTCCCCCCCACCCCGACCCTCCCCCACCAGGGGGGAGGGAACGTATTATGCCGCCTTTTGCATCCACTCCCCCCTTTACGAAAGGGGCCCCGACGGGGATTTCTCCCTTGCCGCTCGTGGGAGAGGGGGCAGCCTCCGTGTCCAGAAGCCCGAATATCCGCTCCAGGGCAGCCATTGCCCCCTGCATGATGGAGTACTTGGCAGACAGGTCCCGGATGGGTGAGAAGAATTTCTCGATGTACTGGATAAAGGCCACCAGCGCGCCGAAGGTCAGCGTGCCGCTGATGATCTCGCCGCCCCCGTACCAGATGATGAGGCCGACTGCCACCGACGACAGGGCCTCCACCGCAGCGAACAGGGCGGCGTCCCAGGTGATCACCGGCAGGTTGGCGTCCCGGTAGGCGGCATTGAGCCGGGTGAATTCCCGCTGTTCGGTCTCCTGGCGGTTGAAGAGCTGCACCACCGTCATGCCGCCGATGCTTTCCGCCAGGAACGAGTTCAGGTTGGAGAGCCGCGCCCGTACCTCGCGGAATGCGGAGCGCATGCTGGTGCGGAAGGCGAAGACGATATAGAGGAGCACCGGAAGAACGGTGAAGGTGACAAGGGACAGCTTCAGGTTCATCCACAGCATGACGCCGATGATGCCGACCAGGACCAGGATGTCGCCGACGATGGAGATGATGCCCGCGGTGAACATCTCGCCCAGCGCTTCCACATCGCTGGTAACCCGGGTTACGAGACCGCCGGTGGGGGTCCGGTCGAAGAAGGAGGCGGAGAGGCGCTGAATGTGGGCGAACAGCTGCACGCGCATGTCGAACATCACCCGCTGGCCCAGGGACTGGAGAAGGTAGATCTCCAGGTAGGTCAGCAGGCCGTCCGCCAGGATCAGGGAGAAGTAGGCGAGGGAGAGGAGGGGAAGCCCCTCCATCCTCCCGGCCGTGATGTGGCTGTCAATGGCGATCTTCAGGAGCCAGGGCTGGGAGAGCTTTGCCACGGCGATGAGGGGGAGGAGCAGGAGGCTCCACACCACCAGCCACCGGTAGGGACGGAGGTAGCGGAGAAACCGCGCCAGGAGACGGCGGTCATAGGCCTTGCCGACTATTTCGTCTTCGTAGAGTCCGCCGAAATGCATATCGCTCCGGTTCGAAACGCGGTTTTCCGCAGTCGCGTCGTTGTGGTGCGCCCCGTGACGCTCAACGTACCCCTGTACGCCGCGCACGGAACGAACAATCCGCCTTTCCTCGTAGGTGCCGTGTTCATGCACAAGACCTGCCAGGTGCATGAAGCCCGGCAGGTTTGTTTCAAATCGGGTACCTCTCGATCTCTTCCCTCAAATTCTGCTCTCTGTGGAGTGAGGCATAGCGGCCGCCACGGGCAATGAGTTCGTCATGGGTCCCCTGCTCGGCAATGCGCCCTTCATCCAGGACGATAATGAGATCGCACTCCCGCAGGGCGGAGAGCCGGTGGGAAACGATTATCACGGTGCGGTCGCCGTAGTAGGAGGCAAGCCCTTGAAGAATCTCCTCCTCGGTGCGGGCGTCCACGGACGACAGGGGGTCGTCCAGGACCAGGATCGCCGGGTCCTTCAGCAGGGCGCGGGCTATGGCGGTCCGCTGCTTCTGCCCGCCCGAGAGGGTAACGCCCCGCTCTCCCACAAGGGTCTGGTAGGCCTGGGGGAAACCTTCGATGTCTCCGTCCAGCCTGGCCAGGCGTGACGCTTCCTTCACATCCCCGTCTGCTGCTCCTTCCCTCCCATACGCGATATTTTCCCCGATGGTGCGGGAGAAGAGAAAGCTCTCCTGGGGGACGAAGCCGATGGCGTTCCGCAGTGACTGCAGGGAGATGCGATTGATGTCTGTCCCGTCGAGAAAGATCATTCCGTCCCCCACCGGGTAGAGCCGGGCGATGAGGCGTACCAGGGTGGTCTTGCCGCTTCCCACCGGACCGACGATGCCGAGCTTCATGCCCGCTTCGATGCGGAGGGAAATGTCGTGCAGCAGCGGCTCCCCGGAATACCCGAAGGAGAGACGGCGGAATTCCAGTTCCCCGCGCACGATTTCCGGCACAAAAGGGGAGGGGGGGGACGTGACCGTTGCCTTGGCGTCGAGCACGGCGTTGAGGCGTTCCATGGAGGCGGCGCCCCGCTGGAGCAGGTTCAGGATCCACCCCAGCACCACGGTCGGCCAGACCAGCATGGCCAGATAGCCGGTAAAGGCCACAAAGTCGCCCAGTGTCATGATTCCGCTGATGACCCGGTTACCACCCACGAACAGAACGATGAGGGTTCCCAAGCCGTTCATGGATGCCATGAAGGGGATGACGATGCCGCGCAGGTTGGCCATTTTCATGCTGCTGGCGAGGTAGCGTCCGGCCAGTTCCCGGAAGGCGTCGATGCGGGACTCCTCCCGCAGGTACGTCTTGATCACCAGCGAGGCGGCAATGCTTTCTTCCGCATGGGAGGCGAGAGCGGCAAGCTCTTCCTGCGCCCGTTTCGAGTTGAAGAATATCCTGCGGCTCACCTGCTTAACGAGGAGGATCATCAGGGGGTACGGGAGAACCGAGCACACGGTCAGAAAAGGGTCGATGCGCCCCATGAGGAACAGGGCCGAGAGATAGACGATTGCCGTGTTGATGACGTTGAGGAATCCAAAGCCGACGAGCATCCGGACATTGGTCAGGTCGTTGGAAAAGCGGGAGAGGATATCTCCGGTCCGCTCTCTGGAGAAATAGGGGATGTCCAGGGAGAGAAGGGCGGCATAGAGGTCTTCCCGTATCCGATACTCGATGCGGCGGCCTGCGTGGAGGAGGGTGGTTCGGGAAAAGACCCGAACCACGCCGTGGACGACGGCAGCGCCGATGATGAGCAGGCCGAAGTATCCGGCGGAGTGCCCTCCCTTTTCCGGGAACTGAAGGTTTTCCACCGCCCGTTTCAGCAGCCAGGGAATGAGGAGTGCGAAGCCGTTGGCGCCGACGAGGAGGGTTGAACCCCACAGATAGGTCCACCGGAAATCCCTCACGTAGTTTTTGAGGCGGGAATACTCTTTGATGGCGTTCTCCCCGTTCGTCGGTTTCGGCCGGCCCACTTCTTCCGGTTTTCCTGCGGCAGCCATGGGCTATGCCAGTTATATGCCATGCAGCCGGGGCGGTCAAGGTATTGAAGAGGCCGAACAGGGATTGAACCTAGATTCGGCAGTTGGAGGCATCCTTCGTTCTCTCCGATTGCCGTTTTTCTGCTGCTCTACGCTCATTTCACTACAGCCGATACACTCACCCTTGGGGTTCGGACAGTATCGGCTGTGACCGCTCCATTTCGCTAAGAGCAGCAACGAAATACGACAGAGTCGCTCTCTGCGGATACCTCCAACTGCCGGTTTTAGGTTGAATGAAGAGAAAAGGACGGCGGCAGGGAGGCGCGGCATGATCATCGGCACCTTCCGGTCCGGAGATCCGTAGAAAGGTCTCCCTTCGCTGCCACCGAAAAAACCGTTTTTGCCTCCTTTTGGGGGTTGCGAAAAAGAAAAGGGGCCGGGCGGACTGCCTGACCACTGAAATTTGGTCGGGATGACTGGAATCCCGGGTCCTGCAACGAAGAGGTGGTCCCCAAAAATCGGGCAGTATGTTAAGGTGGGTAGCCGCAACCTGTTAAGGAGGACTACCACCCATGAGCAGCACAAGACGCAAACGCTATTCCGCCGAGTTTAAGGCCAAGGTTGCCCTGTAGCCGATTCGTGGCGAGCAGACCATCAGTGTACTGGCCGCCCGTTACGAACTGCATCCGAACATGTTCACCAACTGGAAACGGCAGGCCATTGACAACATGGCTGCAGCGTTTTCCGGCGCCTCTGAGCGCAGCAGCAGAGCGCGCCGCGGCGCTTGACAAGATAGCCAGAAGCAGGGATGGTGTCGAGAAGGCATCACGATACCCGGCAGGCTTATGGATAAAGAGGAGGAATTTACATGGACGAAAAGGAACTCTACAAACGAAAGTCGGACCTGCTGGATCGGGCATTAAAAAAAGCAAAGGAAGAGATCAAGGCGGACAAGGCGAGCCGACGCAAGCAGCGGGAAGAAGACAGGACAGCGGAAGAGAAGAAGGCCCAGCAGGACGCCGCGCCGGTCCTTGGCTGATCAAGGGAATCTCCCTCCCCGCTGTTATTGCCAAGAGCAAGGATGGATTGTCGCTCACTCCCGAAATCGACAAGAACGGAAAGCAGATACACCGATGGGAAAAAGAGGTAGCGGACTTCCACGAACGGCTCAAGGACCATAGGTCCGCCATGCTCGACAGGTTCAAGCCTGTCGTATTGATGCAGAACACCCCCGAGATATACCAACAACTAGGAGTGCAAGATCGGCCGATAGAGATAACCCCGAATGCCATCGACAAGATACTCGCTTCAAAGTTCAAGAGAAGCGACGGTCACGGACTCCCTGTCGAGATCGCCAAGGAAATTCCAAAAGCACTACACAACCCGCTGATGGTATTTGCACCAGACCCGGCACCAGAAGGTAAAAGCCGACCCGAAAGGGCACAAAACAGCCTCGTGGTGCTCACTACCATCGAGCACAACAGAAAGCCGCTGTTTATCATCATTCAGATGGATACTCGGTCGGGACGGTCCAACCTCGTCCACAGAATATCGAGTTCCTACGAAAGGCCGGAGCAGGATGTCAAGAAGTGGATCCAGAAGGGTCTACTGAGGATGATGGATAAAGAAAAAGGCCTTGAATGGCTGCGATCGACACGCCTGTACATGCACGCTGATGGCACTTCCATTCAAAGCCTAACGCCTGATCACACTATACTGTTTAAATCGTCAGGCGTCAAGTACCTGCTTATCCAACAAAAGCCCGCGACACAAAATGATGCGCCAATCCTCCTGAAAGCCTACGTCTCCGGATACAACCGCATGTCACCGTCCGGCACGCTCGAATTCGTCGCCAACCACTACAGCTCCAGGGTCAGGCATTACAGCCGACTCCTGGGGAAAGCCAAGACCACCGCAGACCTGCACAAGATCAGGAAGGACCGCTTCGGTCACCTCCCGAATTGGGGAGAACTGCCATCATCGACCAAGCAGATGATCCTCAACGCCGAAGACGAGGTCCACCAGTATCTGACCAAGCAGGAAGAGAAGGCCAAAGCGGACACCCCGGCAGAGGACCGGATCGACCAGAGCACATGGCGACAGCCGAGGATGTTCAAGTCCGGTCTGTACCTGCTCCGGAAGTCCTCCCCGATAGCCAACCACCCAGGGTATACCCTGCGCACGGTCGTGGACAGTACCGGGCACCAGGTCCACCGCTGGTTCCGTAACGGATCCGGACCGGCCGACGTGAACGAACACCACCACAGGCAGGATAGCGCCTCCGCCATGCGGCAGGCAATGGTGGACGTACCGATGCCGACATTCGGAAGCAACAGCCCGACCAACCAGCAATGCCTGCGCCGGGTAAACCAGCTTCTCGCGCTCGCAACCCAGGGTGACCTGGACGGCATAAGCAACTTTTCCACCTCCAGGACCAGAGCCAACTACTCCCGAGTCGCCGACTACCGGGAAGCACTGCTCGCCGCCGCGAACAACGTCAGGGAAATCCCTCCGCCAGCCCTGGGCCTCCCCCCGGAGCCGTCACAGGTCAGGGGCAGCAACCCCAACAATGGAGCGCTGATATCGGCACAGCGGAAAATCAACCGGACAT
>JAAZOO010000348.1 GCA_012797715.1 Geobacteraceae bacterium
AATGAAAACAGGAAGAGCGGTGAAAGTGCGTATCGTTTCTTCTTAGGGGGCAGGGTAGACCGGCCAAGGTGGCCCTGCCTCCGTTTTATTTCCTGCGTGTACAAATTTACCGTTTATGTCCCGCCGTCACCTCCTTCCGGGTTTCCCTGATCCCGCGGTAAAGAGACCTTGTAAAAACCCGCGACCTTCATAGGCGCCCCTCCCTCGTCCCTTGGAGCCGGTAGGCGATCGGGAGGTGGACGATAACCCTGTAGGGCAGCGGCTTCCTTATCCGGGTCCCGGCCACGGCCTCTTTCGCCGCTTCGTCCAGCAGGCGGTAGTCCGAACTCTTTAGCACCTGGATCTCGCTGACGGTCCCGTTTTCCAGGACGGTGAAGGAGAGCAGGACCCGGCCTTCCAGGCCGAGCCGCCTAGCCTTGTCCGGATAGCGGATCCTTTTGAGGATTTCATCGCGGATATAATTGTAGTTTTTTCCACCTTCCATCCAGCTTTCCTCACCCTGCGCCCCGCCCCTCAGACTTCCAGCAGAACCGCCGGGATTGAGGAGGCTGCCCGCGGAGGCCGGATAGCCTACGTCCCGGACGACGCCGTGACCGCCATCCGGAGTACCGGCAGAATAATCACCTGCCTGAAGGGAGCTTACGGAAATTGCCGCTGGACGTCCGACCGCTTCCAGCCAAGGCTCTGGTACGGCAACAACGGACGGCTCGGAAGGAGACTCCATCCTTTCCATCAGCCGCGCCGGTTCGAGGTCCTTCTTGTCCGAACGGGCCGGCACTACCGACTCCGGGGATGCCTTTTCATCCCTGGAAATGCCTTGCTTCGGCCTTACCGCCTTCACCTCCGCTTGCGGACCGGAAGCGACTTTCCGCTCTTTGGCCTGTGATAAATCGACAAAAACCACAGTTAGCGGTCTTTCCTGCACGACCAGAGGAGTGGCTATCAGGAATGACAGCACGTACAGATGCACGGCAATGGAAATGATGATGCACAAACCGCGTTCTTTCTTGTAGTCGGCCATTCGTCCAGAGAAATAATCCATCGCGTCAACTGTAACTTACTCCATAATTCGGGCAGAGTCCGTTTCCTGCTGCCAGATTAATATTACGAATATTGATTTCGTAACACGACAAATAAAAAAAATAATACGACTATCAAATTTCTCTGCCTGTACTAGACATGCCGAGGGTACCATGCCGGACCCCCTTGATGGATGTCAATGCGTCGGCCAACTGCTGTACCTCTTCGGCCTTTCCGCGGGTAGCAATGATCTCAAGGCAATTGTTGTGATCCAGATGAATATGCTGGGTCGAGACGATTATCTTCTGAAAATCATGCTGGATGTCTGTAACATTGGTGAGAACGTCACGGTGATGGTGATCATAGATAAGCGTGATGGCACCAGCCACATCGCCGCCCTTTCCCCACGTTCTCTGAACCAACGCGCGACGGATCAGATCGCGCAGAGCTTCGGAGCGGTTGGTGTACTTTCTCTCCCGGATCAGGGTATCAAAGTTGTCCCGCAGTTGCTTCTCTAGTGAAACCCCGAACCGAACCAATTCTGCCTTCATTTAATCACCATGTCACGTTTATAAATTTCATAACACATCACCACTGACCCATCAACCTGTTTTTTGTACCTGATTTTTGTATTGACTAGAAATAATGTGTAATGGCTTTTGTTTATCAATCATCTTCACACGGCGGGAACGGGAAAAATCAATGTCTGGTTACATCGATTAATGGAAGGCAATTCGCTGGTCCCTTTACAACACCTGCTTCGGTGATATTCGATGTAAGGCAATACGGTGATTTCATCCTCCTCATATTTCCACAAAATACTTGACATCCATTTTAGTATTAACTAAATTACTTAATAATATAAAAATATGGATCTTGGAAAATGACGGAACTGCTTCAAGCTCTCAAAACCCTGGCTGACGAAACGCGCCTGAACTTGGTCAATCTGTTACTGACACACGACCTCTGCGTCGGCGCCCTCGCGAAGAGGCTAGCCGTGTCGGAGGCGGCTGTCTCACAGCATCTCGGCAAACTCAGGGAAGTGGGGCTAGTCAAAGGGGAGAAGCGGGGGTACTGGACCCACTACTCGGTCGATCGGGAAAAGCTCAACGAACTGGCAGGCAGTCTGACTGCACTGGCGGAACTTTCCCCATGCCCCGAGATTGTCTGCATCAAGCAACTGGACAACAAATCCCAACATTACAAGGAGGATGTGAAAATGTGCGAATGCAAGTGTCAACACCCGGAAAAGTTGAAGGGCAAACCCGGCGACTGTTCTCTGAAACAGATCAAGGAGTGCCACGGCGACGAAAAGGGACATCCCTGCACCGGGGATGAAAAGAAGTCGGATAAGCAATAACGTTTCG
>JAAZOO010000349.1 GCA_012797715.1 Geobacteraceae bacterium
CGCGGACCCTCTCCAGGGACATGGCGGCGGTCATAGCGGCAAGCTCCCGGGGGCAGGTGGCGAGCCTCATCATTCCCAACGACCATCAGTGGGCCGATTGCGGCGGCATTCCTCCCGTCACCGCCTCCCCCGTCTGCGAACCTGTCGACCTCAGGGTTGTGGAGCGGGCGGCAGAGATCCTGAAGACGGGAAGAAGGCCGGCGATGGTCCTCGGAGGGAGGGCGTTGCGGCGACAAGGCCTGACAACAGCGGCGCGCATCCGTGCGGCAACGGGGTGCGACCTTCTGGCCAACAGCTTTCCCGGCTACATGGACCGAGGGGGTTCCCTGCCCGTGGTGACCAGGATCCCCTACTTTCCGGAACCGGCGCTGGAATTGATGGCTCGCTATGACGCGGTTGTCCTGGCGGGCGCCTGGGAACCCGTCACGTTCTTCGGCTACGAGGGTGTCCCCAGCCTTGTGATCCCCGACGCGACGGTGAAGATCACGATCGACGGCCCCGGTCAGGATGTGCGCGAGGCATTGGAGGTTCTGGCCGGCTCCGTTGGCAGGGCAAGGCGAAGGGCATCGGGGAAGGGCGACAGTGTATCGCCGGGAAGGTCTTCCCTGCCGGCCGGACCTCTGACCCCGGAGACCGTCTCGGCGGTTGTAGCGGCACTGCAGCCGGAGGAAGGGATCGTTGTCGACGAGGGGCTGACGACATCCTTTCCCTACTATCCCCTTTCCCATGGGTGTTCCCCCCATGGCTTCATGACCATTGCGGGAGGGGCCATCGGTTACGGGATGCCCTGTGCCGTGGGTGCCGCCCTTGCCGCGCCGGATAGGCCCGTCATCAACATCCAGGCGGACGGCAGTGCCATGTACACCGTTCAGGCCCTCTGGACGATGGCGCGGGAAGGCCTCAACGTCACAACTCTCCTGTGCAACAACGGCGGCTACCGCATCATAGCCATGGAGCTTGAACGGGCGGGCCTCGCGAATCTCAGGGATGCCGGCCGCACCCTCGTTGACATCGAAGGTCCCCCTGTAGACTGGGTCCACCTCTCCCGGGGCCTCGGCGTCACCGCGACCCGCGTCGATGACACCAGGGCGCTGGCCCGGGAAATGAAGAAGGCCATGAAAGAGCCGGGACCGCACCTCATCGAGATGATGATAAAGAAATAGTTCAAGAGAAAAGACGGTTCCAGGTTTCAAGTTTCAGGGATAGAAGACGGTTCCAGGTTCCAGGTTTCACGTTTCAGGCAAAGGACATTTGGGGGGTTCCGGGTTGCGCGTTTCGAGTCAAAGGCCAAAGAGGGACTTACCAGGTCAGTTCTTTTCTCTTTTGCCTGGAACCTGAAACCTGAAACTTGAAACGATTTTTTAGAGCAGTCTCTGGAAGTAGATCACGTCGAAGACCTGACCCTTTTTTTGACCTACTTCCCTGAAGCGACCACATTCGGAAAAACCGTTCTTGAGGTGAAAAGCGATGCTTTCCTCGTTGAGGGACGAGACGTTCGCGAGGACCGCGTTGATCCCTTTCTCTTTTCCCGTGTCGAGAAGATAGTCGAGTATCGCCTTACCGATGCCCTGACCTGTGAATCCGGGTTTGAGAAAATAGGTGATTTCGGCGGTCTTGAAGAAGGCGGGGAGGGGGTTGTAGGGCCGAAGCAGCCCGAAACCGGTCACGACGCCGTCCTCGGTCCTGGCAGCCACCGTGGGATACCCGCTGCTGAGAACGAGGAGCATATCGAAAAAATCATCGGGGAGGGGATGCTCCGGATAGGCCGCAAAGGTATTCTCTATATAATAATTGAAGATGTCCATGATCTGCCGGGCATCACCCTTCTCTATCGGCGACAACAATATCTTCATAGTGCACTTTCTCCAACCATTAGGCGGTTCAAGCCGTTCAAGCGGCTGCCAGCGGTCTTTTACTTCACGACCTCTCCCGATTCCGCGTCTACCTTGACGATCCAGTGGTCACCGGGTCGGCAACGGCCCTCCGATTTGCCCCTGTAGCCACAGGTCCTTTTGATGACCCAGAGGGGTTTGTCATTTCTGTGGTCATACCTGAGCTCGTAGCTGTAACTGTCGATCTCGGCGGGGCTGTACTGCCTGTGCTTGTTGGCTGTTTCTTCGGCTCGCTGCGGACTGATGACGATGCGCTCTTCGGGGATGGAAGGGCCCCGGTAATGCTTCTCCTTCGATACATGCGTCCCGGGATCGGTTCCATCGACCCCCGGTTCCACCATGCGGACGGTGATGGATCTTCCCCTGCATGTTCTTGAGGGGCCCTCCTCCTCATCGGTCGACTGGGCCCTGTCGCAACGCACCAGTTGTACATCCCACACGGGAGAGCGTCCATTGCGCCCGTCAAAGCCCACCACGGGTACCGATATGATCCTTCTTACCCTCAACTGCCTGCCCGCCCACTTCATCCCTTCCTCGCGGGCCCTGGCCCAGAACTCTTCGTATGTGATCCCCTTGACGTCCTTTCCCGCGTGAAGAGACCGGCGCCGCGCCGCTTCGGCGGGAGCAGGAACCAGTAAGGCGGCCGCGATAATGAGTATCCCCGCAAAACAAACGAACCTGTGCCATAGAACATGCTGTGCCATAAAAACTGTGATCCCCCTGTGAACCCGTTGACTTTCCGGTATCATACAACGAAACAGGGGGTAAGGCAAACAAAGACCGATAGGATTGTTAGCACCGTTGGAACCGTTGGAACCGTTAGAACCGATAAGACCGTTGGGATCGTTGGGATCGTTGGGGCCGTTGGAATCGATGGGATTGTGGTGGAAGAGGTGAGTTTGATGCCTTTGATCAGGCTATTGGCAAAGCCCATATCTCCGTCATTCCGGCGAAGGCCGGAATCCAGGAAAAACCGGCTCCCGTCAGATGCTTGGCCCGGGGTCCGATAACATGCAGTCAGCGACAATGGCAGCCCGCAAAGTGAGAACGAATTGGCGATCTGTCCTGGATTCCGGCCTTCGCCGGAATGACGGAAAAATATGAACCGACCTCAGAAATGACGTTGTCAGCAGACCGTTAATCGTCCCAACGGCTCCAACGGTCTTATCGGCTCCAACGGTCCTATCGGTTCTAACGGTTCTAACGGTTCTAACGGTTCCAACGGTCTTTTCACTTCTTTCCCGGCATCAGTTTCGGAAAAAGATGCTGTTTCTTGAGGAGGTTCAGCGCTTCCCTGACAAGGGGGGTGTTCTTCGGGTTTTTGTGCTGGATGAGGGCGCGGTGCATCTTCCGCTCCCGGAAGGTCCTGGGGACATGGACATGATTGCCGGTCAAAGGGTGTTTCTCTGTGTGGTAGATGGTGCCGGAGAGGGTCATCGGAAGGGGCATGAAGTCCTGTATCTGTTCGGGGTGGATACCCAGTTCGCCAAGCCTCAGGGCGAGGGAAAGGGAATCATCGAGTGTACAGCCGGGGTGGGCGCTGATGAAATAGCTGACGAGGTGCTGGTCCTTCCCCAGCTTCCTGCATATCGACCGGTAGAGGGCCGAGAACCTTTCGTATACCGAAAAGGGTGGTTTGTTCATGATATCGAGGACCCTGTCGGAAGAATGCTCCGGCGCAACCTTCATGCGGCCGCTCAGATGGTCCCTGCATATCCTTTCGAGATAGACCCGGGCCTTCGGGTCGACAAGAAGGTCATGACGGAAGCCGCTTTCGATGAAGACGTGTTTGACACCCGGCAGGGCGCGAAGCTTTCCATAGAGGGAAAGGCCTTTCCCGTATCCGGGATTGAGGTTCCTGCACGGTGTGGGCGTCAGGCAGTGGCGGGTGCCGCAGGCCCCTTTTCCCTGCCACCTGTCGCAGACAGCCCCGTAGAGGTTGGCGGTCGGACCGCCCACGTCTGTTATGGTGCCGCGAAAATCCCTTCTCCTTGTCAGTGCCTCGGCTTCCTTCAGTATCGATGATTCACTTCGAGATGAAACGATCCTTCCCTGGTGGAGAGCGAGGCCGCAGAACGAACACTCGCCGGGACAGCCCCGATGGGAGATGATGGAAAAGCGCACCGTCTCGAAAC
>JAAZOO010000350.1 GCA_012797715.1 Geobacteraceae bacterium
CAGCTGCGGGATGTCGAGTATCAGTGCCACCGTGCCGTCACCCAGGATGGTTGCCCCGGATATGCCGTGGACATTGCGGTACGCCTTTCCCAGGGACTTGATCACGGTCTGGTGTTCGCCGATCACCGTGTCCACCAGCAGGCCGATCCGTTCCCCGTCGATGGAGGTGATGACAACCTGCTGGATGTCGGGTGGATCCCCCTTCAGGTCGAAGCGCTTTCTGAGGGGCACATAGGGGACCATGTGTCCGCGCACGTTGGCCAGGTCTTTGCCGTGGGCCGCCTCGATGTCCCTGGCGGTCAGGACCACGCACTCCTCCACGTAGGAAAGGGGGAGTACGAAACGGTCAGAGCCTATCTTCACCAGCAGGCTCTCGATGATGGCCAGGGTGAGGGGGAGCCGGATGGTGATGACGGTTCCTTCACCCTTGCGGCTGCTGAGCTCGATGGCCCCCCGCAGCGCTTCGATGGCCTGCTTCACCACGTCCATGCCCACGCCCCGCCCGGATACGCCGGTAATCTTCTTCGCGGTTGAGAAGCCGGGGGCGAAGATGAGGCCGAACAGCTCCTTTTCCGAGAGTTCGGCGGTTTCGGAGATGAGCCGTCTCTCGATGGCCTTGGCGCGGATGGCGTCCTTGTCCAGACCGGCGCCGTCGTCCTGGATGGTGATGATGACGCAGTCGCCCGAATGCTCGGCCATGAGCCGCACGGTCCCCTGGCGCGGTTTCCCGTGCGCCACGCGCACATCGGGCGCTTCAATGCCGTGGTCGATGCTGTTGCGGATGATATGCACCAGCGGGTCATTCAAGCGCTCGATGACGGTCTTGTCCAGTTCCGTGCCTGCGCCGTCGGTTATCATCTCCACTTCCTTGCCGAGATCGTCGGCCAGGTCGCGTACCAGTCGTTTGAACTTGCCGAAGGTGCTCCCGAAGGGCATCATGCGGATGTTGAGGGTGCTGTCCCGCAGCTCCGATGTCAGCCGCTCCACCTCCTCGGCGATGAGGGTGAGGTGCGGGTCGTTGCGCACTGCGGCGGTCTGGGTGAGGCGCGCCTGCACCGTCACCAGTTCGCCTACCAGATTCACCAGGGTGTCCAGCTTTTCCGACGGCACCCGGATGCTGGACGCCGTTTCCGCGGTCTGCCTTTTCTGCCGGACCTCCCTCACCTGCTGCTGTTCCACCAGCGCCGCCTCAATCTTCGAAGGATCGGCCAGCCCTTTCTCCACCACGAGTTCGCCGAAGAGTTTCCTGTTCTCCAGCACCGTTACCATGTCTTGCGGTGTGATGTCCCCCCGTTCCACGAGGATATGGCCCAGCTTTTTTTGCTCCACCTGGTCAAAGGGGTGAGTGCTTTCATCAATAACATCGATGCGCAGCTCGCTTTCCTCTTCCACGAAGATGAATACGTCCCGGATGGCGTTGTCTCCGCGGCTGGTGGTCAGGATAATATCCCAATAGGTGTAGCACGATTCCGGGTTGAGCTCTTCGAGGGGGGGGATCTCGTTGAGGTGGGCGACCACCCTGCATTCGCCCAGTTCGCGCAGCTCGTTCAGAAGCAGGATCGGATCGGTGCCGGTGAGAAATATCTCCTGCGCCGGTTTGAAGCGTATGCGGTAGGTCTTTTCTGCCGAGCGTGTACTGGAAGGAGCGGGTGCGGAACCCTCTCTGGCGTGTTCGGGCGCGCCTTCCGTTCCGGAGCGCGCCATGGCCATGAACAGGTCCTTGAGCCCTCGGATTTCTGCCTCGTCAACACTTGCGGCATCCTCCAGCATGGCACGTATCAGGTCGCAGGACCTGAGCGTTGCATTGATGAGGGCCTTGTCCACGGATACCAGGCCGCCGCGGACCCTGTCATAGACCGTTTCCACTTCATGGGTGAATGCGGCGATGTCGGTGAAGCCGAACATGGCGCCCGACCCCTTGATGGTGTGCATGGCGCGAAAGGTGCGGCCTATCATCTCCTGGTTGTCCGGGTTTTCTTCCAGCTCCAGAAGTGCCGATTCCAGCTCGGCCAGGAGTTCGTACGCTTCTTCCCTGAATGCCTCCCTGTGCTGTTCGTTCATCACCATGTCTCGCGCTCCGCTCTTTCCCCGTTCCTGTCGGCCCACAGGCACGGCCGGCTGCCGGTCTCCTTGCATCCCATATGCCGGAGATACCCTGTTTCCCGGACGGCTTGCCGGAAGCAATCTCCGGGGTTGAGGATCGTCAGTGTCTTGTCTCTGGAAGCTGCGGTGCGGTGTGCGGAGCAGAGCACCTGCAGGCAGCAGAGGTCGATTGCGTCGATTGCCGCAACGTCCACGGCCAGGTGCGTCGAGACCAAAAGCGCTTCCACGAGCGCTTCCTTCAGCCGGGCCGCGTCTTCTATGGTCAGTGATTCCCTCAGGGTAAGGGTTCCGGCGTCTCCCGACAGATTGAATGTGTCGTTCATGGTATCTCCTTAACGCGGGCGACGTGCCGCCGGCATGCGCCGCTTCCGGCACCGGCGCACAGGCAATCCCCGCCGCAGGGCGAACTCCGGGTGCGGTACCGGACGGTGCGTTGACAAGGGATTCACCGCCGCGCTATTTCACGAATCTCTTCACGGTATCGAGCAGTTGTTCCGGTTTGAAGGGCTTGACGATCCATCCGCTCGCCCCGGCCTGCTTGCCCGCCATCTTCTTGCTGTCCTGGGATTCCGTGGTCAGCATGACAATGGGGGTGAATTTGAATCCGGGCATTCCCCGCAGTTGCTTGATAAGCTCGATGCCGTCCATTTCCGGCATGTTCAGGTCGGTGATCACCATGGATATCTTGGTGCCGTCCAGTTTCGACAGGGCATCCTTGCCGTTGTTCGCTGCGATGACCTCATACCCCGCATCCTTGAGGGTGAACGAAACCATCTGCCGCATGGAAGCCGAATCATCAACAATCAGGAGTGTGTGTGCCATTCTTTTTTCCTCGTGAAGTAGTTCTGGGTTCGGTGGGTGGGGGCTGTCCGTGCCTGCTCAGGCGGGTTGTTTCTGAAAATTCCGGGGTTCGCTCCGCTACAGCCGGTGCATCCACCCCGCGGGTTCAGGCGGTAGCGGCGGAGAACGCTCCATTTCGCCTGGAATTACGACGAAATATTCCTGGTGCCCTCTTTCCGGCAGCCCCCAACCGCCGTATCCCGGGTCAATCGTTTCCGTCCCATGTGTCTCGGGAGCTCATTTCTCTTTCCGTCCTTCGGCGTCAGTCGAAAAAGACGCAGGAACCGGCCTCCGCCTCCCCGTCTTTGGATTCCCCTTTGGCCATGGCCTGTTTCATGGTTTGCCGTTCCGACTCCATGGTGTACATGTCTTCCAGCCACGACATGCCGCCGTCCGTGCTCCCCGATCCGCTGAGCGGACCGCCGCCCTCCAGTCTTCGCGCCAGCTCTTCGGATTCCGCTTTGAGGGCCTGGAGCGGTTCGATGACG
>JAAZOO010000351.1 GCA_012797715.1 Geobacteraceae bacterium
GCATCCGGGTGGTCCGTAATGGTGAACGTGGCGCCTGGTTGGAGGCGCGGACAGGTACTTTCACCGTATCCTCGCTTTGCCAGTGCCTGTACTTCTTCCAGGCGGATTTGTGACATGGTATCCCCTTTAGCCTTTTCACCGTAGGGGCCGGGATACTCATATACTTCGTAATCCGTTTCAATCTCTGCTTCGTGCTTGGTTGTCAAATCTACGGAAGGAGTTTTGAAGTTGAAGTTTTTTTGTGAAAGCGTTCCCGGGCGGAGACGTTCGGAGAAATCGAAGGCATGGATATTCTCTTTTTCCGCAACCAGGCCGTTTGTATTGAACGTCACGAAAGGCGAGCCGGCAATGTCCTTGTAGAATGCCTCGGTATCGCAAAATACCAGGAGATGTTTGTCCTTGAAATGCTCGAAAAAATAGAAGATGCCCTCATGTTCGAGGAGTCTGGAGAGATAATGCAGGTTGGTTTCCTGGTATTGGATTGAGAATTTTATGAATATGTCATCCCGATTGAGGCGAAACTCATACATGTCGCTGTTTATATCCTGCTCTTCGAGAAGGGTCTCGATTATCTCCTTGAGGGGCTTGTCCTGAAAGATGCGGCATTTCTCTTCTAGAGAGAGCAGCCAGAGCGACGGGACCATCTGGACTTCATAGAGTTGAAGCCGTCCTGATGTGCCGGCATGCCTGAACTTACGTATGATGCCGTGGAAATAGCGATCACCTGACTCATCGTTAAGAATCGCGCCGACACCGCCTACAACCGTCAGTAACCCCTCTTGCAGTTTGACATCCGCGAAGGTGATCTTTTCCGTGGCGGCAAGGGTAAGGTTGACTACAAAGGTATCGGATACCGTTTCCTCGACACTAAAACCGACTACCGACAAGTCAAAATCAACGTCCAATAGTTCAAACAGGAACTTTGCCTCTGAGGCGGGATTGTAGGCCATGCGTGACTCCTCGTTTTGATTTGCAGTGACATTTACACAAAATATTCAGGCAGGTAGATACCCCGCGAATGAAAATCGCCCTGTTCTCTCCCTTGAGAGAAACCACGCCTCCTCTCCGAAAAATGGAAAATGGAGAGGAATCATTTATTCTTACCTTTTTTATGGATGTCCCTATTTTCCTTTTAATTTCGCTTATCTTGTCTACGGGAATTGCTCGAGCTCGGGAAATTCGCCATCGGACTCCCAGAAACCCGGTGAGGAGCGTGTATGCACCCGCCAACCCTCGCGGGTAGGATTGTAGCGTCGATAGATAATTACGAAATGCTTGTCTTGCGGCTGGCAGCTTACCGAAAAGAAATTGTCGACCCCCTTTATGGAAATCTTCTTCCATGCTGCCTTTCCTGTAATGGGCAGATGGATTGGTTCCATACGTCCGTCGTCCGCGAGGGCAACAACACGCTCCAGATGGCTATTCACTACTTGTACGGGAAAGGTCAAAGGGCCGTTGTAGGAACCGGCGGCTTGTGTCAAATCCACCGATACGAGGTACGTTGGCACAGGGGTTCCGCGAAGCGGGGCCGGTTCCAGCCGGGCTAGAGGGGCTTCGAGGGTAATTTGATCAAGCAGTTGGCCTTTGCAGCCGCGCAATTCCAGCACTGCCGGTGCTTCGGAGCGGAATATACCGCTCGCCCACTCCCGATTTACTTTGCTGGGGCTCAACCCGGGGGGCAGAACCAGCAACAAGCGTTTGCAACCAATCTGAACCGAAACAACTGCCGAAGCCAGCGAACTGATGCTGAACACGCCGAACAGCAGTAACAATAAGCATCGTTTCATGGTACTCTTGTAACCTCGATTCCTTCTATCATGCCTTCGTTGGCTTCAATCGCTTCCATAAGAACATCGATTTGCGATAATACATCCTTGTCTAAGTCAACACCCGCCTTTTTCAATTCCGCCAAATAGTGGGTGGTGTCGTTTTCGCTGGGAGGCGTCAGCTTATTAATGGCATTGCGCACTTTCATTGCACCATACCTGTTGATGTAAAGATTTTTTTGAGCGGTACGTCCCTCATCCATGGTGGCAAATACGGCGAAGAGGCCTACCGCTCCTGATACCGAACCGATCTTGGTTGAGGCATCCCTAAGATTGCCTGGGTTATTCGCACGCCATGCCAGTGAGCCACCCACCTTTACTTTTCCCTCGTATGCAATGTAACGACGCCATTGCTTGGGTGTTTTTGCCGCAGCCGCGTTGACGGCTATGATGGTGGCACCGGATAACGGACCACCACCGACGATGGTGCCATTGATTTTCAGCAGTGTCGTACCCTGAATGCCGTTTTTTTTGCTTTCTTCAATTTTGCCAGGTGTAGAGCAATTATAATTCCGTCCGAGAGCAACTGGTCCTTGTTTTGCACCTTTTGGAGATTGCTTCCATTTCAACATTATGTCCTCCTTTGTTTCACGTATCACATCACGCACCTATCCCCCATCCGTGCGGGCCATTCGAATCGATACCCCTTCTCGATTTCCTCAACCACAAGGCGCAGAAAGCAGCACTGCGTCACATGCCCGCCCAGAAACCGCTCCAGAACCGAACTGAACAGATACAGATCGCCTGGCCCGGCAAAGCCGCTTCCTCGCAACCTCAGACGGATGTCATAGCCGCGATACATGAACTTGCCTATCAAGCGGTCGGTCTGTTGTGCGTCAATGGATTCAATCGCGTCTATCTTCCGCATATTCGCTACTACAACTGACCGATTCCTGCTGTCGGGGTGGATGAAGAGCCTCAGGATTGCGCGAAAGTTTTCGGCGCTGTTCAGAGAGAGGGAATTCAGTGAGAAACCCGAGAGAAGCCTCCATTGGCGATTCTGTTGGAACTTCGGAAGCGTGGCGCCGGTAATGGCTTTTATATTTCCGGGTTCGACAGACTCGGGAATGCCCCCGGTTGAGGTACAAATGTCGCCGATGGCAAGTTGTTCCGGCAGGGTCCCGTTGGTGCAGGTCATATCAATGTCGAGAGTTATTCTCCCTGTTCGGTTTTTGTCTTCTGTTGAAAGTACGGTGTCAAACCCGTCCCCAATGGCCGAAGGGCTTTGCGTGACATGACAGATGCAGCCTTCTTCGGTGCTCTTGAGTAGTGGATTTTGCAGGTCATAGAAAATTCCGGCGCTTCTCCCTTTGACGAGCCCACGGACCTGATCCACCGAATAGATCCGGAAATGGGCGGGAGGCTTTCCGGCTGGATGTACTATGTGCCGGGAAAGTCCGGCGACGAACGATATCGGCTTCGCCTTGTGCTTGAACAGGTTGATAGCCGGCGTTGCGGAAAGCGCGAAACTCTTGTTCGTGATCCGGGGAACAACCAAGGGGCGTTCGGTCAACTCGAAGGTGATTTCAAACAGGGCGCCGTCGCCAAGGTCGGCACATCGTTCCAGGTCGGTCAGGTCCAGGAAAAGGAACTTGTCGCGGAACAGGAAATACTCCTGGAGGATCAGATGACCGGGCATGAAGCTCTTTTCCGAGGCGAGTACATTTTCTTCTTCGGCAAAGCCGACAGGTTTTAGAGATTCGGGTGAAATCTCGAGTGTTGAACCGCTATCGTTCGAAGTGATTCTTAAGCGCTTCAGATAGCGCATGAGCAGCAAATACAAATCGCAGGCGGACGGATGGTCATCAGCAAGGTAGAGGCGAAGAGACGTGGCCTTCCAAGAGGAAAGACCGAGTCCGTTCAATTCGAATTTCAGAGTGATGCGCGGGGTCTTGCCGGATGGGTGGGAGTATGAAGCGTCCAGTAGTGTCAGGGGATGAACGGTCACGTTATGACAGGTCCTGAAACGACACCTGGTTCCCTGCACCGGAATTGAATGGACTTCGGACCCGGATGAAATCACCTGAGTCCGCGTAAGCCCCTCTTTGGGAGTAAAGGCGATGATGGTGGTTGCCGGGATCGGCCGCATATGTTCCGGCTGCAGAGAGGTGATTACCTCATGGATGAACTCCGGAAAATCATCATCCAGCTTCCTTTGCAGCAGCGCATTGAGAAATGCGGTTCCTTCCAGCAGCCTTTCCAGGCCGGGGTCGGCCGCTTGCCCGCTGATGCGCGGCGCCAGCGACGGATGC
>JAAZOO010000352.1 GCA_012797715.1 Geobacteraceae bacterium
AGCGGGCAGTACGAAGAGACCCCCCACCGCGGCAACTACACGTCCCGGACGGTTGCCCACAACTCCCTCCTCGTCTACCGTCCCGGCGAATCGCTGGATCGGGAAAAGACGGACCCGGTCTGGAAGGGCTATGCCAATGACGGCGGGCAGAGGTGGGTGGACCCGCCGAAAGAGGTCGCCGACCTGGAGGACGGAGGTCATTTCCTGGGAGGGATACGGGCGGTTGCAAGCGTTCCGGGGATGTACGACTATGCCGGCGCCGACATAACCCGCGCCTACAACTCGACCCTGGCAACCTCCGACGGCCACAGCCCGAAAGTCTCCTGTGTCACCCGGGATATCCTGTTCCTGCGGCAGGACGAGATTATCGTGGTTTTCGACCGCGTCCGGTCAACAGAGCCGGGGTATCCCAAGCGGTGGCTGCTCCATTCCGTGTACCGCCCCGAGCACGAAGGCATGGAAAGGTTTTCCGGAACGATAGCGAACAGCACCGCCATTCCCGGCAAGCCCACCGGCGTCCCTCTGCGCGGCACCGTTCAGGGAGGGATATCAGAGATCGTGAACCCCGGAATCATCACCATCAGGGGATGGAATTTCGGTCCGTCCGACGGGAGGTTGCTGGTAAGGACACTCCTGCCGGCCCCTGCCGTCACCCGCATCGTGGGGGGCGCCGACGGCAGGGGAACCCGGAAAACCACGCTGGCCCTCCCCTACGGCGGAGGGAACACCCTCTCCGTCCGGGACGCAGGCGGATTCTCGGCAGGCGATTTCGTCTACCTGGGAGAAACGGATGCGCCGTATACGGAAGGGACGAGGGGACACCCCCATTGGCTCGTGGATGATGTCTACTACCGGGGGTGGGGTAAGATCCGGAGCGTTGACACGAAAAAGGGACAGATTGTCCTGATGGAGCACCGCTACGGCATTCCGAAACTCCCTGAAGGAACCGTCGTCGTGCGCAGCGACCACGCCAACGAAAATTCCTTCGAATTCCTGGACGCGGAATACAACCAGTGGCAGATGGAGGGGGAGGCGGTGGCCGAGGCCGGTCCCTACACCATGCAGCACGGAAACTGGCGCATCGAAGTGGAACCGGCGGACCTGAGCAAGGATACGGTGTTCCTTCATGTACTGATCCCCTGCGACTCCGGGACCCTTGCCGAGAGCGGAAGGCTGCTGCGGCACGGAATCAGGATGACGGAACATTCCGATTCGGCAACACTGGAACTGGCCGGAAGAAAACGGAGATATTCCCTGACGTTCTACAAGAACGGCTCCGGAGCCCGTGTGACGATCACGGAAAGCGGAAAGAAGCTCGCCGATCACGTCCTCCCGGTACGAGGCAGTCGTCGATGAGACGGTACGATTGCAGGGTTTTCCCGGAACACGCTGCAAAGAGCCGCTTTTCCCAAGCGGGGCGAAAAATCCTGTTCCTTCTCCCCTCTGTTTTCCTGTATATCTGGTGTGTTTCCTGTTCGCACCCGGAGAGTGGCGACCGCGGCGCCCTGACGGTCGTTTCGTGGGTCGTGCGGGACGGCATCGTTCCCCTGGAGAACCAGGAAATGCGGTCCCGGGTGATTGTGGGCTTCAGGGCGCGATTGGGTACGGCACCGGCGGAAACCCTCTCCGTCAGCGGAGAACTCTACCGGGGGGGAAGCCTCCTTTCCCGCGCCTCGCTCCTCCGGCTGGACGGGCCGGGGGGAAGCCTGGAATTCGACCTCCCGCCGTCTTTCGCCCGTCCGCTTTCCCGCGAGGAGCCCTACGCCATCCCCGACGGCGCCTACACGGTTCGCCTCCGGCTGACGGACAAAGGGGGACGGACCCTGGCCGAAAGCGCCGGGACCGTAGCGAGGGATAGCTTGTGCAGGACCTTCCGCGGCCCCGGCGTACGCTGCCCGCCATGGGGGTGCCGAGCGGCGCCGGAACGGACGGCACGCAACCTCCGCACGTGGACCCCCACGTCCGCCGACTGGGAAAGGGGATATGCCGTTTTTCAGACGAGCCCCCTCGAAAGGGTCTTTCCCGACACCCTCCCCTCCGGGGCCGCCCCCCTGGAAACCATTGTCGCCGCCCTTTCCCTGGACGAAAAGAAGCCGATCACCGTTTCCATCCGTTCCCTCAGGGACCTGGGCCGCGTGACGCTGGCCGTTTCCCCGTTTCGCAGGGCGAGCGGCGGCACCGGGACGGTTACGGCGCAGGTTGCGTCGGTGGGGCTCCTGACGGAAAGAACGGGCGATGACGAATCCGGTGTGCCGTCCGAGTGCCGGGCGGCCCCCCGCATCCTGGAACCGGAGTTCCCGGTGGTGGGAAAGGACACCACCCGGGCCTTCTGGCTGACCCTCTCTGCCGCGGCCGATGCCCTCCCGGGAGAGTACCGGGCAGTCGTAACCATATCCCCGGAGCGGGGCCGGCAGGTGGCCATCCCGCTCCATGCCTCCGTGCTCCCGGTCACGCTCGGCGAGGCGGACATCCGGTACGGCATGATGATGGATTATGCCTTCTACGAACTGGATTCACCGGGATGGACGAAGCAGGAGAGGCGGATGCTGGCCCGGCGCGGGGAGGAAATCTACCGGGACCTGCGGGAGCACGGCATGACGGTTGCCTACCCCCATTCCCGTTTCATCTTTGCCACGGACCGAAACGGAGAACCGGTCACGGACAGCCTGACACACGCCCTCCGCAGCTACCGGGAACTCGGCTTTCCCGGCCCGTTCTGCTGGTACCTGGGGCACCTGCTGAACACAGCGAAGCCGCAGCATCCCGGCAGCATCCTGCTGTATGATGAAGGGGTTGCGGAGCGGCGGCTGCGGGATCTGCTGCAGCGCTTCGGGCGGCTGGCGCGCGAGGCGGGGGTCCCGAGGGACAAGCTCCTGGTGCAGGTGGTGGACGAACCCGACGCCAAGGACCGGATCAGGACGGCGACGGCAAAAAGGCTGCACGCTGTGGTCCGCGGACTGGGGTTCCGGACGCTCATCACCCGCCCGTGGCCGGAGGTATCCGTCATGTGCACCGGAACCCCGCAAAGCGACGGGGAGGCAGCCCGCCTGCGCGCCGTGGGGAACGAATGGTGGATTTATCCCAATGAGGCTTTGACCGGCCGCAACCTGTGCTACACTCGGTATGTATTCGGGTTCGGCGCGTGGCGATGGGGCGTGAAGGGCGTTGTCCCCTGGACGTACCAGATGAGCCAGGGGAGCAACGGCAACCCGTTCACCGCGCAGGACGGCCCGGAGATCATGGTAGCGTATCCCGGCGCCCACGGCCCGCTCCCCACCCCCCTCTGGGAGGCTATCCGCGACGGGATAACCGATTACCGGTATATCCGCATGCTGGAACGGCTCATACCACCGGCAAAACGCCGGGGCGATCCCCGGGCATGGGGCATCGAGCGGAACCTGGCGGAGATGAAACGCGCCGCTCCACCGCTCAGTGAAGAGGGCCGGTTCGGAGACTGGCCGCCGGAATCATTTGAGGGGCGGCGAAAGGATCTCGTGGCCTGGGTACACGCCCTGGCCGTCCCACACTGAAATCAAGAGGTCGTTTGTCCCATGTTCGAAACACTCCTTCCCGTGGCATCGGCGCTCCTTCTTCTTTCTCTGGCAATCACCGTTGTCCTGCGGAAGAGGGACACCGCATCCCTCTCCCTGGGAATCTCCCTCCTCCTGCTGTCCCTGACCGAGGTGGCGGACCGGCTCCCCTTTACCCACTGGTGCGATCCCGAATCCCTTCCCATCCTCCTTATCGTCCCGGTCTCCCTGCTCCCCGCGTCCCTGCTGTTCTACAGCCTCACCTATGCGCGCAATACCAACGACACGACGATCGCCGCTTTCTGGAAGGTTCTCCTCGCCCTGTCCGCGGCATTCCCCCTGAGCACGGCGATCTTCCCAGCCACGGCATTCTTCTATGCCCCGGACCTGCAGGCAGAAAGGATGCTGTTCCTGGGCGTCGTCGGTTTCTGGTTCTACATGGGGGTTCTCGTCTACTGCGTCTTCTCCCTCATGAATCTGGAAGTGACCTTCTCTTCCACATCGGGAAGCGACCGGTACAAGATAAAGTTCGAGGTAATCGGATTCGCCGCAATCCTGGCCGTTCTGATCTTCTATTTCAGCCAGGGACTGCTCTATCGCACCATCAACATGAACCTTACGCCGGTACGTTCAGGCGTTTTCATCATTGCAGCCCTTCTTTTGGGATACTCAAAGCTTTTCCGGGGCAACAGCGTTTCCATCGTTGTTTCACGGTACGTATTCTACCGCTCCCTCACCCTGTTCCTGGTCGGCATCTACCTCCTCCTTCTGGGACTCATCGGAGAAGGGTTGCGCTACCTGGGAGACTCATTCAGCAGGAATCTCGCCATCGTCGCCGCCTTTGCCCTCGGGATCGCCCTCTTCCTGCTCCTCTTTTCGGAGCAGGTCAGAAGGCGGGCAAAGGTCTTCGTAAACAAGCACTTCTACCACCACAAGCATGACTACCGCGAAGCGTGGCTCGGTTTTACCGGGCGCCTCGCATCGTGCGGAAACCTGAACGACGTGATGGACGCCGTGCTCACGACCTACCGCGAGACCTTCGGCCTGAAGGGATGCTCGCTCTACCTGCGGGACAAGGGGGGAGCGGCGTATCTGCCGGCAGCGTCGCAGGGAGTTACCGGAGCGCGGGCGGAGCTTCCCGCGTCGACCCCCCTGTTCGACTATTTCACCACAACAGGGAGGGTCTTCAATCCGTCCCATGAGGAGTACCGTCCCGATGAACAGGAATCCGCCTTTGTTGACGCCACGGACGCGCGGCTGGTTGTGCCCCTGCGCGACCAGGAAGCCGTCAGGGGGTTCGTGGTGCTGGGAGAGCAGCTTGCACCCGAGGAATATACCTACGAGGATTATGACCTCATGAAGACCTTTGCCCGGCAGGCGCTCCTCTCCCTGGACAATTTCCGCCTGGCCGACGAGCTTGCCGAGTCCCGGGAGATGGCTGCCGTGGCGAAGGTATCATCCTTTGTCATCCATGACCTGAAAAACCTTGCATCGGGCCTGTCCATGCTCCTGGAAAATGCCCGGGACTACCTGCAGGAACCGGAGTTCCAGCGGGACATGCTGGACACCATCAGGAATTCCCTGGACAGAATGAACAAGCTGACGCAACGATTGAAAATGACGCCGCGGGAAAACTCTCCCTCATGGCAGCCCGCCGATCTTCGGGTTCTTGTGGAGCAGACCGTGGCCGAGACAGGCATGTCCCATGCGCAGGGCCGGATCGTGCTGGAGGGAGGGCCGGCCCTGTCCCGGGTCGATGCGGAGCAGATCAGGAACGTGGCCCACAACCTCATTCTGAATGCACTGGAAGCGTCCGAAAACGGCGGGACCGTCCGGGTAGAAACCGGAGAGGAAGGCACCTGGGCATTCCTCCGGGTTCACGACAGCGGGTGCGGCATGACGGACGAGTTCATGGCGCACGAACTGTTCAGACCGTTCCGGACGACAAAGAAAAAGGGGCTCGGCATCGGTCTCTACCAGTGCAGGCAGATAGTGGAGTCCCACGGGGGAACCATCGAGGCGCGGAGCGAGGCAGGAGTGGGGAGCGTGTTCACGGTCCTGCTGCCGAAAATGGCGAGGGAAGACGAACAGGATGCAAGGAGTCGGAGTGTCGAGGGGGCCCGGGTGTCCCGGGACCTAGCCTAGGGTTCTCCTTCGGTCCATCGAACCATTTGTTTTACAAGAGGTTTTCATGGAAAAACTGCTGGTCATCGAAGACAACGAAGATATCAGAAAACAGCTCAAGTGGGGGCTTGCCAGGGAATACGAGGTTCTTCCGGCCCAGGACGGGACGGAAGGAATCTCCCTGTTCCGGAAACACCGGCCCAGGGTGGTGACCCTGGATCTCGGCCTCCCTCCCGATGAGGAGGGAACAGACGAGGGCTTCCGCTGCCTGGAGGAGATTCTCCGCACCGACCCGGCTGCCAAGGTCATCGTCGTGACCGGCAACGACGAGAGGGAGAGCGCGCTCCGGGCGGTGAGGACCGGCGCCTACGACTTCTACCGCAAGCCCATCGATATCATCGAGCTGAAGGTGGTCATCGGACGGGCGTTCCACATCCGGGCCATTGAAGACGAGAACCGCCGCCTCCAGGCGGCCGTGGAAGAGAAGACCACCCAGTTCGGCGGGATTGTGGGGCAGTGCCCGCGTATGGAGCAGGTCTTCGCCACCATCAGGAAGGTTGCCACTTCCGACGTTCCGGTCTTCGTCACCGGCGACAGCGGTACCGGCAAGGAGCTGGTGGCCAGGGCAATCCACGCCCAGAGTCTCAGGAAAGGGCAGCCGTTCATACCCATAAACTGCGGCGCAATACCGGAAAACCTTCTGGAATCGGAACTGTTCGGCTACGAGAAGGGGGCATTCACCGGCGCCCATACGCGGGTTCAGGGAAAGGTGGAGTACGCCCACACGGGAACCCTGTTCCTGGACGAGATCGGCGAGCTGCCCGCCAACCTCCAGGTGAAGCTGCTGCGCTTTCTCCAGGAGAAGGTCATCCAGCGGGTCGGCGGACGGGAAGACATCACGGTGGACGCGCGCGTCGTTTCCGCCACCAACGTGGAAATCGAAAAGGCCATCCGCGAGGGAAGGTTCCGGGAGGACCTTTACTACCGGATCGCGGTCATCACCATCCCCCTCCCCCCTCTCCGGGAGCGGGGGAGCGATATCATGCTCCTGGCCAATCTCTTTCTGCGCCGCTTCGGGGAAGGACTCAACCGCAAGGTGAAAGGGTTCAGCCCTGCCGCCATTGACCGGATACGGACCTACGAATGGCCGGGCAATGTTCGCGAACTGGAAAACAGGGTTCAGCGGGCGGTGATCATGGCGGATGCAGCGTTTCTTGAACCCGCCGACCTCGGCTTTGACGAGTCCGTGTCTCCGGTTGTGCCGGCCACGGAGAAAAGGATGACCCTGAAGGAGGCACGGGACAGGGTGGAACGCGACCTCATTGCCCAGGTCCTGCAGGAGCAGGAAGGAAACATCGTGAAGGCGTCCGACGCCCTCGGGGTGAGCAGGCCGACTCTCTACGACCTGATGAAGAAGCATGGTATCGGAGGGTGAAAGGCAGGGGTCAAGGGGGCCAGGGGTCGAGGATTCTAGTGATTTCCCTGGAACCCTGGAATCCTCGAACCCGTTATTCCCTCGAACCCTTGGACCCTCGAACCCTTCAATGCATCATTCCTTCACCACCGCATCCAGCGCCTCCACCACCGCCGGATCGTAGCTGGTCCCGGCACCGTTTCTGATCTCCCGGAGTGCTTCGTCGCTGCTCATCTCCGCCCGGTGGGGCCTTTTGGAAAGCATGGCGCAGTAGGCGTCCACAACGGCAACGACCCGTGAAATGAGGGGGATTTCGTTCCCCGCGAGGCCATCCGGATATCCGGTGCCGTCGAACTTCTCATGGTGATGGAGAATCGCCCTGCTGACATCCGGAGAGAACTCGATGCTGCTCAGCAGTTCCACGGTGGCGAAGGGGTGCACCTTCAGGGAAGCGAACTCCGAAGGCTCCAGCTTCCCCTTCCGCAGCACCGCTTCATCCATGAACATCAATCCCAGATCGTAGACCGTGGCCACGTAGAGGGCAATCTCCCGCTCCGTTTCGGAGGCCCCCAGCTTTTCCATGATTCGCCGGACCAGGCCCGGCAGGATCCTGGCTTTCTTGTGGTATTTTCTCCCGGCGGCAAGGAGCTTCTCGAAGGATGCGGTGTACTCCCGGAAACCCTCTTCCCAGCCTTCATCATCCTGCAATTTTCCGATGAGGCGGGAGATCCTGTCACTGAGAACTGCGGCGAGGGTAAGGTCGACGGGCGTAAACGGCTCCGCTGACTTCTTGTTGTTCAGATTGAGAACCCCCGCCACGGTGTCCCCAATCTTCAGCGGCACCGAGAGGAGGGATTTGGTGTTGTACTGGGAAAAGCTCTTCCGGGCGAAACGCGGGTCATTTTCGATATCTTCGATGAGAACCGGTTTTCCCTCCATGGCCACCCAGCCGCTTATCTGATCCCCCGGCCGGATGCGTGTGGTCCTGACGATGTCTTCGTCAAGCCCCAGGGCGCTCCGGATCCTCAGTTCCCCTGTACCCTCGTCCCTGAGCATGATGGAACAGGTATTCAGCCCCATCATTTCCGCGATGAATTCCAGGAAGAGATCGATGCTTCTCCCCACGGCCGCGTCTATCTTCTGCCGCCTGCTCCGGGGGATTACCATGGAAAGAGTGAAGGAGCCGGCGCCGTTCTCCATCTCCAGATTCCAGCCGAGGCTTTCCGCCGCCTTCCGCACCAGATACATCTTTCCCTTGTCGTCGCCCGTCTCCCTCCCCATGGGCGGCGCGGGACGGGAGAAGGAGTCCAGGAAGGGTTTCGGGAGTTCCCGCCCCACCTGGAACAGCACCTGGATGGAATCGCCGTCCCGGGCAGAGATGCGCACTTCGTCCCCCCTCTCCAGGGAGCCGGCGATCCCTTCCAGCAGGGTGAGGAGCATCTGGCGTATCCGGAACTTGTCGCCGAGGATTTCCGGCACATTGTTTTCCATCTGAACGGAAAGGGAGATTCCCGCTCTGCCGAATGTATCCGCAAGCGTCTTGGAGCAGGAAACGTCGGTGAGTATCTCGGCCAGGCTGACAACCGCCCTGTTCATGCTCCGCATCCCGTCTCCCCAGGAGAGAAAGTCCAGCTGATCCTCCACGATAGCGGCCAGTTTTTCCGTTTCCTTGGAGATGATGGCGTAGAACTCCTTCTGATCTTCCCGTGTCAGCCGGTCCGAACTCTCCAGGTAGTAGATGGAGCCCTTGATGGAGTTCAAGGGGGTCCGCAACTCGTGGGAGATCCGCGTCAGGAACTCGGTCTTGAGTAGATCGCCTTCCATGAGCTTCCGGTTCATTTCCTCCAGCTCAGCGGCCTTTTCCCGCAACTGGGCCATGAGAAAGGCGTTCTCCAGGGCAACGGCGGCCTGGTGGCTGATGATCTGCAGGAGTTCGAAGCCCTGCTCGGTAAAGGGGAGGAGGTCTTTCCGATCGCTGGCGTTGAGCAGGCCGATCATCCTCTTGCGCCCCCGTATGGGACAGGAAATGAAGGATTTGGTCCGGTAGCCGTTCCCCCTCCCCATTCCCCGGAACCTGGTGTCGGTGGTAATATCCTCAACCAGGACCGGCTCCGTATTCCGGATCACAAGGCCCGCGA
>JAAZOO010000353.1 GCA_012797715.1 Geobacteraceae bacterium
CCCTGGGCAACCTGGCAACGACCGATTCGCGGATGAAGCAGAATGTCAGATGCGCCAGGCAGGTCATGAACAAGGGTATCCCCATCCTTCTCATCGGCGAAACGGGTACGGGCAAGGAAGTCTTTGCGCGGGCGCTGCACGACGCAAGCGATCGGGCCTCCAAGCCTTTCGTGGCACTGAACTGCGCCTCCATTCCGGAGTCCCTCATCGAGAGCGAGCTGTTCGGCTACAAGCCGGGCGCCTTTACCGGCGCCCACATCAAGGGGATGCGGGGCAAGATCCTGCAGTCGGACGGGGGGACTCTTTTCCTGGACGAGATCGGTGACATGCCTCTGAACCTCCAGACGAGAATGCTGCGTGTCCTGGCTGAAAAGGAAATCGTCCCCCTCGGCAGCGAGCTTCCGGTAAAGGTCAACCTGAACGTAATCTGCGCGACCCTGCGCAACCTGGAAGCTCTGGTTCGAACGGGTCAGTTCAGGGAGGATCTCTATTACCGCCTCAACGGAATAACAATAGTGCTGCCGCCGCTCCGTGAACGGGAGGACAAGGGGACGCTGATCCGGAAGGTCCTTGCCGCGGAAAGCGGCGGCCGGGATTTCGCCATAACCGACGAAGCCTTTCAGACCCTGCTGCGCCATTCCTGGCCCGGCAACATCCGCGAGCTGCGCAATGTGGTGCGGTATGCGCTGGCCGTAAACGAAAGCGGAACCATCGGCGTGGAAGACCTTCCGCTTGGGAGCACGGGGATACCATCGCCCTCCCTGCCGGTGGGGGCAATGGATAGTGAGGGGAGCCGCGACGCGGTACATCCTCAGCCAATCCCGGCGAAAGAGCGCACCGTCATGGTGGATGCCCTCACCAGACAGAGGTGGAACCTTTCCAAGGCGGCAAAGGAGCTGTGCATCAGCCGCCCGACGCTCTACAAGAAGATGAGGCAGCATGCCATCGTACCGCCGCACAAGTTCGACAGGAAGGCGTAGGAGGTCGGCAGGGAACAAGGGAGAACGGAAGGGCGGCATCAAGGGAGCGGCTCCCCATGCCATTGGCACGTACTTTGCTTCAAAAATGAACGAGAAGACTCCTGCCATTTGTCAATCTTCTCGCAAATAATTGGGGCAGTTCAATCCTCCGAACTGCCCCCTTTTTCTTTCAAAAAAAAAAGCCCCTTCCTTCCACACCCCCCCGAAAAAGACCCCTTTTCCCCCGCGTCCCCGCACCACGCTTTCCGGTCACTATCAGCGTTCCCGTGCAAAAGGGGGGTGTTTCCGTCACCCGGTCTCGACCCGCATTATCGTAGCCCCGGAACAGTGGACCGGCTTCATGTGCACCGAAAGGGAGCTGTCGAAATAGACACAGTCGCCCGCCTCCACGGTATAGAATTCGCCGTTTTTCCCTATCTCCACTTTTCCGGAAATGATATACAGAAACGTCTCCCCCTGCCGTCGCGGCGTCACGGCAACTCCGCGCTCGGAGCGCAGGTCGAGGAGGGAACAGTTCATCCTCTTTCCCGATTCGAAGGGGAGAAGGGAATAGCAGGAGTTCCCCTTTCTCCGGACAATCTGCTCATGGGGACTGTCCCGGCAGGCATCCATCTTCCTGAAGATTTCATAGCGGGGTTTCTCCGTGACACCGTCAAACAATCTCCCCAGGCGAACGTGGAAATAGTCGGCCAGTTTCGACAGGGTCCTCAGGCTCGGCGTGACATTGTTGTTTTCTATCTGGGAGAGCAGCGGAGCGGATAACCCCGTCTCAGCCGCCACATACTGCAATGTGACGTTTCTCGCCTTGCGCAGGCTTTTCAATTGTGAGCCGATGTTGTATTCGTTCATTGATTCACTCTGATGCGGGAGGCGGTTTCAGCCCCTCTCCCCTTCAACCGGCCAGAGGCTGCCATTCCTCCAGAAGCTTTTCGAAGCGGCCTGCAATACAGGAAGAGACATCCCACGGGGACACCTTCACTCCGAGGATCGATTCCAGCGAGGCGACGGGGCACTGCTCAATCCCGCAGGGATGTATCCTGCGAAACAAGGCGAGGTCGTTGCTCACGTTCAGGGCGAACCCGTGCATGGTAACCCAGCGGCGCACCCCGACGCCGATGGAGGCCAGCTTTCCCGCATCCGTCCACACGCCGGTGCGGCCGTCCACCCGGTATGCAGCAATGCCGAAATCCGCGGCGGTGAGGATGAGAAGTTCCTCCAGGAAGCGGAGATGACGCCGCAGATCCCTCCCCCGCAGCCCCAGGTTGATGATGGGGTAGCCGACCAGCTGACCGGGGGCATGGCAGGTCACGTCACCTCCCCGGTTGATGCGCACCACCTCCACCGACGGGTCAAGGATGTTGCCGTCGCTCCCGCTCCGGCCCATGGTGTAGACCAGGGGGTGCTCCAGCATCAGGAGGGTTTCCCGTGCCGGATCGCCATGGACCACGGCCGCAAGGTGTTCCTGTAGGTGAAAGGCATCCTGATAGCTGACTGTGCCGAGTTCCCGAATCAGCATTGGCTCCCCCCTTTCCCCTGCGATTTCCGGGGCTTCTCCGGCACGGGCGCTGCCGTGCCGGAGAAGCCCCGGAAACGCTTCTTCAGGCGTGAATCACCGCCTTGTGAACATCCAGCGCAGCCTCCTTCACGGCTTCCGCCAGTGTGGGATGGGCGTGGAACATGGCGCCGATGTCGTGGGCCGTGCCTCTGTAGCTCATGACCGCGACCGCTTCGGCAATCATGTCCGAAGCGCGCGGTCCGACGATATGGACACCGAGGACCGTGTCCGTCTCCCTGTGGGCAAGAATCTTGACGAACCCTTCCGTCTCGTCCATGCACCGGGCGCGGCCGTTGGCCATGAACGGGAACCGTCCCACCGTGTACGGGACCCCTTCCTCCTGGAGAGCCTGCTCGGTCTTCCCGACGGAGGCGGCCTCGGGCCAGGTATAGGCAATTCCCGGAATCGTGTCGTAGTTCACCTTCACGTCCTTGCCGGCACAGCGCTCGGCAAAGACCACACCCTCTTCCGACGCCTTGTGGGCGAGGAGGGGGCCCGGAACGATGTCGCCGATGGCATAGATGCCCGGCACCGAGGTCTCATAGTGGTCATCGACGGCAATCCTGCCGTTGCCGTTGGTGGAGACACCCGCATCTTCCAGGCCGAGACCGGTCAGAACCGGCTTCCTGCCCACCGCCACCAGGACCTTGTCGCACTCCATCTCCTCGGCAGTGTCTCCGGCCTTCAGCTGCAGCACGGCCTTGCCGTTCTTTTTCTCGATCCCGGTCACCTGCGTGCCCATGCGGAAGGCGATCCCCTGTTTCTTCAGAATCTTCATCAGGGCGTCCGTTACCTCACCATCGGTAAACGGAAGCATCTTGGGCAGCATCTCCACCACCGTCACCCTGGCGCCGAGCCTCCTCCACACGGAGCCCAGCTCCAGTCCGATGTACCCAGCGCCGACCACCACCAGGTGCTGGGGAACGGAGGTGAAGCACAGGGCCTCCTTGGAGCTGACGATGGTTTCACCGTCAAAGGGGAGGCCGGGCACTTCCACGGGTATCCCGCCGGTTGCCAGGAGAACCCTTTTCGCCGAGGCAACCGTGACCGTCCCGTTCTGGGAGACCTGGACCCGGTGAACGCCGTCACCCTTGGGAGCGGTCAGTTTTCCGGTCCCCCTCAGGACCTGGACCTTGTTCTTCTTGAACAGGTAGGCGATGCCGTCGGTGAGTTTCTTGACCACGTCGTCCTTGCGCGCCACCATCTTGGGCACGTTCATGGACGGCGGGTTGATCTCGATGCCGTGGCTCGCGAATTTGTCCCGCGCCAGGGCGAAATGCTCGCTGGAATCGAGGAGCGCCTTGCTGGGTATGCATCCCTCGTTGAGGCACACCCCGCCCATGGTGGGTCGCTGCTCAACGACCAGGACCTTCTGCCCCAGTTGGGCAGAGCGGATCGCGGCCACGTATCCGCCGGGTCCGGCGCCCACAACAATCAGATCAAAGATTTCCTCGCTCATTTTTCATTTCCTCTCAATCAGTAGTATGGAACAGCTTCTGTATGAATAACCGGGCCTGGCGGCAACGCGCGCCCTGTTCCGGGATCTGTCGTATCCTAGATTTTGCAGCGGGAGGGCTCCTTCAGTGCCCCCCATGACTTCACCTGCCCTTTTCAGGCGCACCGGACGCCCTGCTCCGCCTGTTGGGCGGCATGATAGGAGGAACGGACCAGGGGACCTGCCTCGATATGGGAAAAGCCCATAGCCAGCCCGACCTCTCGATATTCAAGGAATTCTTCCGGAGGCACATAGCGCTCCACCGGCAGATGCCTGCTGCTGGGCCGCAGGTACTGCCCCAGCGTCAGCATGTCGCAGCCTGCATCACGCAGATCCTGCATTGCTTCATACACTTCTTCCCGCGTTTCCCCGAATCCGAGCATGATTCCGGATTTGGTGGGTACCGCGGCGTTCATCGTCTTGTACCTGCGCAGAAGGTCAAGGGAACCTGCATAGTGGGCGCTGGGACGGACCCGGGGATACTGGCGGCGAACGGTTTCCAGGTTATGGTTGAAAACGTCGGGACCGGTCGCGCTCAGGATGCTCAGCGCTTCAGCTTCGCTTCCACGAAAGTCCGGGACCAGGATTTCAATGCGCACACGGGGATTCTCCTTCCGCAGAGCGGAAATGCAGCGGGCGTACTGTCCGGCGCCCCCGTCCGGCAGGTCGTCGCGGGTGACCGAGGTGATCACCACGTAGCGAAGCTTCATGGCGGCAACGGCCCGCGCCAGACCCCGCGGTTCGTCCGCGTCCGGAGGGAGGGGCACGCCGTGGTTCACGTCGCAGAAGGGACAGTTCCTGGTGCAGGTGTCTCCTAGGATGAGAAATGTTGCCGTCCCCTGCCGGAAGCACTCCCCCAGATTGGGGCAGGTGGCTTCCTCGCACACCGTGTGAAGCCTGTTGTCGCGGAGAATGCGCCGTATGGAGTCGACTTCGGGGCAGCAGGAATAGCGTGCCCGCAGCCACTGGGGTTTTCCTCCGGTCTTGGTCGCATCCCCACTGCCGCCGCTTTTCCGTGTCTCCGTTCCCCCGCTGCTGCTTTTCCCACAATCATGCTGCATACCTGCTCTCCATTTCCTGTTCATGCTGCCATGTACCCTACCCAGGACGGGAAAATGCTCCCCCGGGGAACGGGGGAGGCGTAGCCGCTCCCCCGTCCGCTTCATCCTACATGGTTGCCTTGACGGCAGCTTCGATTTTGGCCGGGCTGGGGAGGTAGAGGTCCTCCAGCGCGCCGCTGAACGGGGACGGCGTATGGGGCGCCGTTACCATCCGTATCGGGCCCTTCAGCGCCCTGAACGCATCCTGGGCAACCACCGCGGATATGTCGCTCGCCATGCTGCACCGCGGATTCCCCTCGTCAACTATCACCAGCCGCCCCGTCTTCTCCACGCTCTTGATGATGGTGGCGTAATCCAGCGGCGACACGGTGCGCGGGTCGATCACCTCGCACTCGATTCCCGCCTTGGCCAGACTCTGGGCCGCCTGCTGCGCCTTGTGAACCATCCAGCCGATTGCCACGATGGTGGCGTCCTTCCCTTCCCGCACCACGTTGGCCTGCCCGAACGGGATCGTGTAGCTCTCCTCGGGAACTTCCCCCTTCATGGCATACAGCACCTTGTGCTCCATGAAAATCACCGGGTCGTTGTCACGGATGCACTGGATCAGAAGACCCTTGGCGTCGTACGGCGTGGACGGAACCACCACCTTCAGACCCGGTATGTGGGCAAATACGCTGTACAGTACCTGGGAGTGCTGGGCAGCGGCACGGAAACCACCCCCGTAGCAGGTCCGCATGGTCACCGGAGTCACCGCCTTGCCCCCGAACATGTACCGGAACTTGGCCGCCTGGTTCATCATCTGGTCAAAGCACACCCCGAAAAAGTCCGCAAACATCATCTCCACCACCGGACGCATCCCGCAGGCCGCAGCGCCCACCGCAGCACCAATGTACGAACTCTCCGAGATGGGGGTGTCGATGACGCGGTCCCCGTACTTGCCGTACAGTCCCTTGGTCACCCCCAGGACGCCGCCCCAGGCGTCCAGCTGGCCGTCCGTGCCCCGGCCCCCCGCATTGTCCAGACCCATCACGATCACAGAATCGTCGCGCCCCATCTCCTGGGAGAGCGCTTCGTTGATTGCGTCTTTAAACGATATTTTTCTCGACATTGATCAGCTCCTTTCCCGTTTCTCAGTACGATACGTATACGTCGGTCAGCAGGTCGGCCTCTGTGGGATTCGGCGCCGCCAGCGCCTTCTCCACCGCTTCGTCTATCAAAGCCGCCACTTCCTTGTCGATCCCTTCCAGTTCCGCCGCCGTCACCAGCCCGGATGCGGTCGCCTTGGCCGCAAAAATCTTCAGACAGTCGCACTCCTCCCGCTGCCGCTTCACTTCGCCCGGCGCCTTGTACGTCATGGCGTCCCCCTCAAAGTGACCGTAGAAACGGTTCGTCTTGCATTCCAGAAGGGTCGGCCCACCCCCTTCGCGCGCACGCTTGATCGCTTCGCCCGCCGCTTCGTACACCGCAAAAAAGTCGTTGCCGTCCACCGTTACCCCCGGCATGTTGAAGCCCGCAGCACGGTCCGCAATGTTCGGCGTCGGCACGTTGTACTTGACACCCGTGGATTCCGCGTACCCGTTGTTCTCCGCCAGGAAAATCACCGGCAGATTCCAGATGTTCGCCAGGTTCATGCTCTCCAGAATCGTCCCCTGGTTGGAGGCGCCGTCACCGAAAAACACCACGGCAACACCACCCTTCCCCTTGAATTTCGCCGCAAGCGCTGCCCCGCACCCCAGAGGACCCCCAGCGCCAACGATCCCGTTCGCACCCAGCATCCCCTTGTCCAGATCCGCTATGTGCATGGAGCCGCCCTTCCCCCCGCAGCTCCCCGTCTTCTTCCCGTATATCTCCGCCATCATCCCGATGATGTCCACTCCCTTGGCAATGCAGTGCCCGTGCCCCCGGTGCGTGCTCGTTATCCGGTCCTCGTCGTTCAGGTGCATGCACACCCCCGTCGCCACCGCTTCCTCGCCCGCGTACAAATGCACAAAACCCGGTATCTTCCCCGTCGCAAACTCCCGGTGCACCCGCTCCTCAAACTCCCGGATCTCTTTCATCGTCCGGTACGCCTTCAGAAGACCCTCTTTCGTCAGTTCCGCCATCTCGTTCTCCTTTCCTTCCACTAGTTTTTACTCTCCTGCCGGACAAGCAACTTGTTTTTCGCAGCCTTTTGCATGACCTTGTTCACATTCACCGTGAGGGGGCCGTCCATTTCCAGCCAGACCCGCACGGAATCACTTTCCGAGAACTCAATCTCCCGCTCCCCGTCCAGGGCTATCGTCCCCCGCGGAGTATCCACCCTGAAGAGTTCCTTGGGCCGTATCTCGCAGATTTCCGCCACGCTGACCGGAACCAGCACGCCGGGAGCAATGGGCGCCTGCACGGTCACAATCCCCTCACCGGGGGGGGCGATGAGCAGACGCACGCCGTAGGGATCGCACCGGGGTACCGGGTGGACAAGGGCGGCTATGGAGGAAAGGCCGATTGCATCCGGCTCCGCGAACGCCACGAACAGTTCCCGCAGGCACGTGGCCTCCCACAGGGCCCGCGCCCCGATCCAGCACTCCGTGGACACGGCAAGGTCCACAAGAGCCAGGTCCGTGCGTCTGCCGTTGACTTCGCAGCGGACCACCTTGTTTCGTGACGCAACGTCCTTGATATGCACCTTTCCCGAGGCGATCAGGCCGGCGGCGAGGCCGGTGATGGTCGCCTCCCGGATCTCGGGAAACACGTTGTTGGTACCGGTGGACAGGGTAAGAAGGGGCGTGTCCCCGTTTGCGCCGGCAACCACGCGGTGTGTTCCGTCCCCCCCCATCACGATAATCACGGAGACGCCCCGCTCCTTCATCAGTTCCGTCGCTTTCAGGGAATCGGCGGCGGAATCCGTAATGGGCATCTCCAGGAAAGTGACGCGGGGGAGAGATGCTGTCTCCGCCGCCCTGGCATGCCGCAGGGAGTGGATGACCCGTGAAGCAATGCCGCTGACGTCCGGGAGCATGAATACTTCGTCGACCCCCATCTTCCCCAGCACTCCGAGCATGCGCAACACCATGTTGCTCTTCTCCGCATTCTGGAATACGGAAGCCTTGGTGACCAGACGCCGGACGTCCCGTCCGGACAGCGGATTGGCGATAATACCTACGGTCGCTTTTGTTGCCTGCATGCCTTCACCATTTTTTTACTCGGACGAAATAATTTTATGCCTCTTTGCGCATACAAAGAGCACAACGCATGCCACAGGAGAAAGGATCGCCACCCGGGCATCGGGGCCCTTTTGGGCCTTCATGGAATTTAGTATCGTTTTTTCAATAGGTTATCAGCATCACCCCCCGGAAAAGAACGAGGGTCATGAGTCGCCGGACAGCACACGGGCGCTGCGAAAATCACGGCGTTCAGGTGATGGGTGGGGGGATAAATGCTACAGGTGTTTGGAATGGCCGTGAAACACCTGTCTCAGGGGGTATGGGACGGAATGGGGCATGAATGGGGGGAGAGGAGGGGGGCGGAATGAA
>JAAZOO010000354.1 GCA_012797715.1 Geobacteraceae bacterium
ACCTTGAACACCACATTCACGCCCACCGACATGTTGGGCGCCAGCACCACCGGCACATCCCGCGCCAGTTCCAGGGCCAGGGCCTTCTCCTCCGGGGTGAAGCCGGTGGAGCCGATGACCATGGCCTTGCCGTTCAGTCCGCATATTTCCAGGTTTTTGAGAGACACCTTGGGCACCGAGAAGTCAATAAGAACATCGCATCCCTTCACCAGGGCATTCAGGTCGTCGATGATGGGCACGCCCAGGGCGCCGCACCCGGCAGAAAGCCCGGCATCCAGCCCGAGGGAGGGGTGGAGGGGCCGTTCCAAGGCGCCGGAGAGTTCCAAGGCATCGTCTTCCTGTACCGCCGTAATGACACGGCCGCCCATCCGGCCGGCAGCTCCACTGACAGCAACCTTGATCATGGTGTACCTCCAGAAGCAGGGGCGGGGGTGTCTCCGCACAACACTTCGCCCTTCGCCCATGTCCTCAGTTAGATGAGATTGTATTCCTTCATGATTGCGGCAAGCTTGTTTCTGTTCGCCTCGGACATGGGCGCAAGGGGCAGCCTCATCTCGTCGTCGCATTTCCCCATGAGTGCCAGCGCCGTCTTGACCGGGGCCGGGTTGGTCTCGATGAACATGGCGTTGTTGATCTTCAGAAGCTTCAGGTGGCACTGCCGGGCCTTTTCCAGATCGCCGGAGGTGAAGGCGTCAATCATCGACGCTATCTCCTTCGGCATGATGTTGGCTGTCACAGAGATCACCCCCACGCCTCCACAGGCCATCATGGGAAAGGTGACGAAATCATCGCCCGACAGGACGTCGATTTTGTCTCCGCACAGGGAGAGAATCTCGGATGCCTGCTGGAGCGAGCCGGTTGCCTCCTTGATCCCCACGATGTTGGGGATTTCGGCAAGCCGTGCCACCGTCGACGGGAGCATGTTCACGCCGGTGCGTCCCGGCACGTTGTAGAGAACCTGCGGCAGGGCGACCTCTTCTGCGATGGTCTTGTAGTGACGGTACAGCCCTTCCTGGGTCGGCTTGTTGTAGTAGGGTGTCACCAGGAGCGCGCCGTCCGCGCCCGCCCTCTTGGCGTGCTCGGTAATCTCAATGGCTTCCGCGGTGGAGTTGGACCCGGTGCCGGCAATGACCGGTACCCGTTTTTTCGTCTGCTGCACCACGATCTCGATGACCCGATCGTGCTCCTCATAGTCGAGAGTGGACGCCTCTCCGGTGGTGCCGCACGGCACAATACCGTCCGTACCGTTCTCGATCTGAAACTCGACCAGTTCCCGCAGGCCCTCCTCATCTATTTTCCCGTTTTTGAACGGGGTCACGATGGCGACGATACTCCCTTTGAACATGGTGTACTCCTTCCCGGTGTGCCGTTACAGGGTTCAGGCCTTGCAGGGAAACAGGGTTTCTCAAAGACCCGACCACTCTTTACCAGGCTGGTGAAAAACTACTGCGGAGGACGTCTGCTGTGGTGCGCGGTGCTCGCACCCTCGCCTATCTATCTGGTATGTCCCGGGTGCTGCGCTCCGTGCGCCTTGCATCCGACCTTCCTCGTGACGTTTTTCAACAGCCTGTTACCTTACAGAAAAGACGGTAGTTTTTCTCCCCTGACCAGGTCCTCGACCTTTTCCCGCTCCCGAACCACCTGGTACACGTCTCCCTTCACCATCACTTCAGCGGCGCGGGGCCGGCTGTTGTAGTTGCTGCTCATGGCGAAGCCATAGGCACCGGCGGACATGAAAGCGATCAGGTCGCCCTGCCGGAAGGCGGGCATCTCCCGGTCCTTGGCGAGGAAATCTCCCGATTCGCAGATGGGGCCGACGATATCGGCGACGATGGTACCGTCCTGATCCTTCCGCACGGCCTGAACCCCGTGGTAGGAGCCGTACAGGGAAGGACGGGCCAGGTCGTTCATGGCGGCGTCCACGATGACGAAATTCTTCTCCTCGCCCCGCTTGGTGTAGAGGCATTTCCCGACCATGAT
>JAAZOO010000355.1 GCA_012797715.1 Geobacteraceae bacterium
ACGGCGGCAGGGCCGTGGAGGTGCAGGCGGTCGACGTGGCCCGCATGCTTCGGGAGCGAGCCTTCCAGTTCGTCAAGATGGACATCGAGGGAGCCGAGGAGACTGTGCTGCCGGCCTGCGGAACCTGCCTGGACGGTGTTCGTTTCATCTTCGTGGAATACCACTCGCCGGTCGGTCGCAGGCAGCGCCTGGACCGGATCCTGACCGTGCTGGCGGATGCCGGCTTCCGGGTCAGCCTGCAGAACGTATCGTCTCCCCGCTCTCCTTTCCTGGGCGTCGGAGAGCAGGGAGGGTTCGACCTCCAGCTGAATATCTTCGGGTGGAGGGAGTGATGGCGCCGTACCCGGGGATGCTCCGTGCAGCGTGCCGGCCCGTCCGGAGTTTCCTTCAAAGGAGCTGGAACCGCTTCCTGAACCGGTTGGACCCGCCCGTGCTGATCCTGCTCTACCACCGGGTCACCACGCTCGCGGCTGACCCCCAGCAGCTTGCGGTTTCACCGGAAAATTTCCGGGATCAGATGCGCCATCTTCGCGATTCCTTTCCCCTGGTCGGTCTTGGGGACGACTGGGGCTCCCCGCGGGAAACGGCCATCGCGGTAACCTTCGACGACGGGTATGCGGACAACTGCCGGGAAGCGCTGCCGATACTGGAGGAAACCGGCGTTCCGGCCACATTCTTCGTCGGAACCGGTTCCCTGGGAACCAGGGAGGAGTTCTGGTGGGACGAGCTGGAGCGCCTTCTGCTGGAACCGGGAGAGTATCCGGAACGTTTCACCCTGGAGGATGACGCCAGGGGGGTGTCATGGCCGACTGCCTCTCCCGGCCAGCGCACGGTTCTGTACGGAGACCTTCACCGGCTGATGAAAACGGTTGATACACCGTGCCGCGCGTCGTGGATGCGCCGCTTGCGGGACTGGTCAGGCAAGGGAGATTCCGGGAGGGAATCCCACCGGCCCCTGGATTTCCGGGAACTGGCGCGCCTTGCCCAATCCCCTCTGGTATCCATCGGCGCCCACACCGTGACCCATCCCTGCCTGTCGGCGCTGACCGCGGAACGTCAGAGGGAAGAGATCACCGCCTCGAAAATGAGGCTGGAAGAGGTGCTGGGAAGATCTGTCACCCTTTTTTCCTATCCGTTCGGCGGTCGCCGCGACTATACCCGGACATCCGAGGCACTCTGCCGGGAGGCCGGCTTTGTCCGGGTGGCCTCGAATTTCCCCGGCCTTGTCCACCGGTGGACGAATCCATACGCCCTGCCGCGAAGGCTCGTCCGTAACTGGGACAGGGAAACGTTCGCAATTCACCTGGAGAGGTTTCTGTACCGGTGAAGGTTCTGATGCTCACCACATTCGATGACCGGGGGGGCGCGGCCCATGCGGCCCGCCGTCTCCATGACGGGCTTCGGCGCATCGGCGTCGACTCGCGCATGCTCGTCCAGGAGAAGGGCGGGGATGACCCGATGATCACGGGGCCATCCACGTCGTTGCGGCGGGCGCTCTCCGCATTCAGACCGATGCTGGATTCCCTTCCTCTCCGTTTCTACCCGGACAGGCAGAGAGTTCCCTTTACGCCTGCCGTCGTCCCGGATCGCCTGCATCGCGAAATTGCCAAGGTGGAGCCTTCCATCGTTCACCTCCACTGGGTCGCTGCCGGTTTTGTCCGCATTGAGAGCCTGCGGCGCTTCGGGGTTCCCCTTGTTTGGACCCTTCACGATTCCTGGGCATTTACCGGCGGATGCCATGTGCCGTTGGACTGCACGAGCTACCGGGAGAGGTGTGGAGCTTGTCCGCTGCTCGGCTCCGGCAAGGTGCTCGATCTGTCCTCCAGAATCCTGACGCGAAAGGAGCGGGCATGGAAAGGGCTTGACATGACAATCGTCACCCCGAGCCGATGGCTTGCGGAGTGCGCGCGCGCAAGCTCGCTTCTTCGCGACGCCCGGATCGAGGTGATTCCCAACGGACTGGACACGGAGCGGTTCCGGCCCGTGTCGCAGGGAACCGCCCGTAACATCCTGTCCCTCCCCCACGACCGGAAGCTCATCCTGTTCGGCGGGATTCACGCCACGAGCGATCCCAACAAGGGATTCGGGTTTCTCACGGAGGCCCTTCGGTTGCTGGCAGCGGCAGGATGGAGCGAGCGGGCCGAGGTCGTGGTGTTCGGGGCGCAGGAGCCTGTGAACGGGCAGGGCCAGGCATTGAAGGCGCGGTATACGGGAACCCTGCGGGACGAGGTTTCCCTCGCGCTCCTGTATTCCGCCGCCGATGTCTTTGTGGCTCCCTCTCTCCAGGAAAACCTGCCGAACACCGTGATGGAGGCTGCGGCGTGCGGAACGCCGTCGGTTGCCTTCGCGGTGGGAGGTCTCCCGGAACTGGTCGAACACGGCCGTACCGGCTATCTGGCCCGTCCCTTCGAGCCTGAGGATCTGGCCAGGGGGATCTCCTGGATACTGGAGGACGACGAACGGCGCAGGGAACTTTCATCGGCGGCGAGGGCCGCCGTCGAAGGGACATATGCCGTCGACAAGATAGCGAGGCGCTACGCGGAACTCTACCACGGGATAGTATGCCGATGAAATTTTCCATCATCACCATCACCCGCAACAGCAGGCGCTATCTGGATGAGGCCATGGAGAGCGTCCTGTCCCAGGACTGGCCGGACCTGGAGTACATTCTGGTGGACGGAGGCTCCACGGACGGCACCCTGGACCTGATACGAAGCCGCGCCGAACAGGATCCGCGCATCCGCTGGGTGTCCGAGCCCGACGAAGGCATCTCCCACGCCATGAACAAGGGGATACGCATGGCGTGCGGAGACATTATCGCCCATCTCCATTCCGATGACCGGTATCCTGCGCCTCATGTTCTGTCCAGGGTAGCCGCCGCCTTCGAGGGACATCCCGAAGCCCTGTGGCTTACCGGCGGCCAGTATGGTATTGATGAACGGGGAGCGGCTTTCCAGGAGATCCGCGTGCGGCCCTACTCGTACCGGAAACTGGTGCGCTGCAACTGCATACTCCACCCTGCCACGTTCGTGCGGAGCGAGGGGTTCCGCAGGGCCGGCCTGTTCGACACCGCTCTGAAATACGCCATGGACTACGATCTCTGGCTGCGCCTTGGCGCCTTGGGCGACCCGCTCCTGGTGGATGCGCCCCTGGCATGTTTCCGGCTCCATGACGGAAGCCTTTCCACCGTTGAGACGGCACAGGCCTTTGACGAGGCATTTGCCGTCAGAAAGCGGGCGCTGGGGAACCGGCCCGTGTCGGTTTTTTTCCACTACCTCTACTACCTGCTGAAGAGAGTGCGCAATACGCGGTCCGTCCACCGGGCGCGGAGGGGAAAAGGGTAGCATGTCCGCCACGGTTTCCGTCATCATTGCCGCCTACAACGCGGAGCGATATATCGCCGAAGCGGTGGAAAGCGTGCTCCGTCAAACCTATCCGGCCGTGGAGTGCATCGTGGTGGACGACGGCTCCACCGACCGGACCGCGGAGATCGTTTCCGGGTTCGGCGACCCGGTCCGCCTCCTCCGCCAGGCGAATGCCGAGCGCTCCGCTGCCCGGAAT
>JAAZOO010000356.1 GCA_012797715.1 Geobacteraceae bacterium
GTAGGCGTAGTTCAGGACGTCGTCGCTGGTGTTGCCGGCGATGTCCAGGTGCTGTTCGAGCACCACCCTGTCCTGGGTCAGGGTGCCGGTCTTGTCCGTGCAGAGGATGTCGATGGCGCCGAAGTTCTGGATGGAGGGGAGGCGCTTGACGATGACCTTCTTTTTCGCCATGGTCAGGGCCCCCTTGGCCAGGTTCACCGTCACGATCATGGGGAGCATCTCGGGGGTGAGCCCCACCGCCACGGAGAGGCCGAAGAGGAGGGCCTCGATCCAGTTCCCCTTGGTCATTCCCACGATGAAGAAGACGGCGCAGACCATGACGGTCATGAAGCGGATCATGAGCCAGGTGAAGGAGCGGACCCCGATGTCGAAGCTGGTCTCTTCCCGTTTTTCCGCCAGACGCTCGGAGATGGAGCCGTAGACGGTCCGGGCTCCGGTGTTGACCACCACGCCGCGGGCCGTGCCGCTGGTCACGGTGCTGCCGAGAAAGCAGGCGTTGGTCAGTTCCAGGACCGACTGCTCGGCAGCCCTGGCGGGTTCCGCGGTCTTCTCCACGGCCATGGACTCCCCCGTGAGCGACGACTCGCTGACGAAGAAATCCTTGGCGGCCAGAAGCCGCAGGTCCGCCGGGATGATGGAGCCGGCGTGGAGCAGGACGATATCCCCGGGAACGACCTCGGAGATCCTGATCTCGGTCTCCGCGCCCTCGCGCACGACCAGGGTGCGGGACTGGACGCGCCGCCCCAGGGCCTCGACGGCCTGGTTGGAGCGTCGATCCAGGATATAGGAGAGGCCGACGCTGAGGAGGATCATGGCGCCGACGATGACGGTCGACTTGAGCTCGCCGATGGCGCCAGACACGATGGCGATCAAGAGCAGCTGGATCACCAGGGGGCTTTTGCAGCGCTCCAGCATGTCCCCCCAGAGGCCGAGCCGCTGGGCATGGGGCATCTCGTTGGGGCCGTACTCGTCCAGGCGGTTCTCGGCCTCTTCGCCGCTCAAACCGTGGTAGGCGGCGCCGAGCTCGGCCAGGGCCTCAGGGGCGTGGAGAGCGCACAGCCGCGCCAGGCGCCGCTCGTGGTCGCCCGCGGGACGGGATGCGGCTATGGTTCGGGTTGTGGAGGGTGAGTCCTGCGGAAATTCCGGCATGGCCTTCCCGGAAAGTCCGGGAAGGAAGAATGGTCTTTTCATGGTTCGCCTCTCTGTGGAGCCGCGGCGGAAAACGCGGGCGGCCGTGGGCGAACCGGAGGGCTATGCCTGCACGGGGCCGGGACGGTTCACTGCACGCGCCGCTGAACGAAACCGCTTCGCTCCAGGGTCGTCAAGTTCTGTCTGCACTGTCTCTTTCTGCATGTGGTGCGTGCAACTGCCGCCGTCCTTGTCGTTCACAACAATTCCTCCTGTATGCAATTTTTCGCAAAGGTAGCTCCGGGTGAGCAGGATGTCAAGCAGTAACCCTGAAAACGGCAGGTGGAGGCCACAGAAGCCGGCATGCTTTGTTCCCGTCACCGCGGCTTGTGAAGGGAGAAATTCGTGGGGAGGAAACCTCCCGGTACTTTCCGGAGAAAGGGGGATATGCGTCGAACCGGAGTACCCGGGAGCAGGATTCGGGTTGTCCCGCTGGCGGGAAAAAGAGAAAGGCCGGATCTTTACAGAACAGAGTGGGGTGTTACCCTTCTAGGAGACAAAAGAACATAAGGAGGACGACATGCACTACGGAGAAGAGAGGGTGTACAAGAAGATCGAAGTGATCGGGGTCTCCAAAAAGGGGATCGAGGAAGCCATTCAGGCGGCCCTGGCCAAGGCCCACAAGACCCTGGAGCGGGTCTCCTGGTTCGAGGTGGAGGAGATTCACGGACATGTGGGGGACGACGGGCTGGTGAGCGAGTACCAGGTGATTCTCAAGGTGTGCTTTGCGCTGAAGTAGGGGCGGCCCTGTGGCCGCCCTCACGGGGTTCATGGCAGGACTTGCTACTGCAAGCCGAACCTGCTGGTTGTGAAAGGGTTCTTCTTTTCCATGCGGATCCCATGGTCTTCGTTTGCGGCGGCGTGGAGGAGTATCCGGAAGACGGTCTCCTCCGCATCCGACGCGCCGACAGCGGCAGCGATCTCTTCGGCTGTCATGGATTTCCCCCCCTGTGAGCGGAGAAACGTCACGATTTCCCCTTGCAGCTTCACTACCGCTCCTGCCGCCTTTTTCCCCGCCTCGACGCCGGGCTGGTGGTAGGCGTTGATCCCCACCAGCGAGGCGTAGTAGCCGACCGCCCGCTCGTAGAGGGCGATGAGCGCTCCCACAGTGCGCGCATCGAGCCTTTCGACGGTGATGGTGAGGGATTCCCGTGCGTTTTCCGCCAGGGCGCGACGTGTCCCCTGGAGAAATCCGCTCAGGTAGTCGCCGCTGGTTACCTCCGGGTCAACGTGCAGGGATTTCCCCTCCCTGTCCTTCAGCACCTCGATGAAGGTGACGAAGAAATTGTCTACTCCTTCCCGTAATTGCTGGACAAAGGCGTGCTGGTCGGTGGAGCCCTTGTTGCCGTACACCGCGATCCCCTGGTGGACGACCGCGCCGGACAGGTCCTTCTCCTTGCCCAGGGATTCCATGACCAGTTGCTGCAGGTAGCGCGAAAAGAGGAGCAGCCGGTCCTTGTAGGGGAGGATCACCATGTCCTTCGCGCCGGTGCCGCCCGTGGCGTGGTGCCACATGAGGGCGAGCCGGATGGCCGGGTTGGTGCGGCTGTTGGGCATGCGGGTGAGGGAATCGCAGAGGCGGGCCCCTTCCAGCAGGGCGTCGATATCGATCCCCTGGAGCGCTGCCGGAAGGAGACCCACGGCCGAGGTCACCGAGGTGCGGCCGCCGACCCAGTCCCACATGGGGAAGCGGGCCAGCCATCCCTGTTCCCGTGCCATCCGGTCCAGTTCGCTTCCCGCTCCGGTGACGGCAGCGGCATGCCTGGGGAAATCGATGCCCGCCCGACGGTAGGCTTCCGCGGCCTCCAGCATGCAGTTGCGCGTTTCCCTGGTGCCGCCGCTCTTGGAGATGACCAGGGTCAGGGTTTCCTTCAGTCCCTCGCCTATCTCCGCCAGGACCCGGTCCATGCCGTCCGGGTCGGTGTTGTCGAAAAAATACGGTTTCACCGGGTCGCCGGCGTTTCCCAGTGCGTCCGCCAGGAACTGGGGGCCGAGGGCCGATCCGCCGATGCCGATCAGGAGCAGGCGGGAGAACCTGCCCCCCTTTGCGGGAGCTGTCGCCCCGCTGTGAACCGCGGCGGCGAAATCCTTGATGCCTGCGATGGTTGTCTCTATCTGCTCCTGTATCTCCCGGGACGGGGCAAGGTAGGGGGTGCGCAGCCAGTAGTGGCCCACCATCCGTCCCTCGTCGGGATTGGCAACAGTGCCGGCTTCCAGTTCAGCCATGTCCCTGAAGACCTTTACCAGGGAAGGTTCCATACCGTCGAAAAAATCGTCCGGGAAGTTCATGCCGCTGATGTCCAGCATCATGCCGATTTCCGGGTACCAGGTCAGGTGTTTTTTGTACCGTTCCCACATGTCACTGTCTCCATGATTCAACAAATTCTTATGTAGGGGCGAACCTTGTGTTCGCCCGTTGATTGGGCGCACAGGGGTGCGCCCCTACATTTTCCCGTGATGATGCCTCAGGTTTCTTCCAGCGTCTGCATCCAAGAGCCATGTGAGTACCCCTTTCGTCGGGGCGATCCGTGCCGCAGGATACCGCGCTCTGTCTTCCCCTGCCAGGATTTCCACCACGATATCCGCCTTGCCGGCGCCGGTCACCAGGAACAGCACGTGGCGCGCGTTGTTGATCACGGGGAGAGTCAGGGTGACCCGGTGGCTTGCCATCTTTTCTACATACACGGCGATTGCAAACCGTTCTTGGAATTCCCACGCTTCCATCTCCGGGAAAAGCGACGCCGTATGGCCGTCGCTGCCGACTCCCAGAAGGATCATGTCGAATACCGGAATGCCGGTATGGGGAAAGGTGCGGGACAGTTCCTCCTCGTAGCGGCGCGCGGCCTCGCCGGGCGGAAGCTCTCCCGCAATCCGGTGAACGACCGGCCCCGGCGCCGGCAGCCGGGACAGGAGAAGTTCAGATGCCATGCGGAAATTGCTGTCCGGATGGTCGGGCGGAACACAACGCTCATCGGCCCAGAAGAGATGCACGGCACTCCATTCGATGTGCGATGCGGCCGCCTGCCCCGCGATTTTCCGGAACAGGGGGGCGGGTGAGGAGCCGCCGGACAGCGCCACGGTAAAGCGGTTTCTTTCGCGGATGGCGCGCCGCGCCCCTTCCAGGAATATCTCCGCCCCCCGGACTGCGGCCAGTTCTGCAGACGGCGCTATTTCTACCTCTCGTTTCCCCTCCACACACGCCCTCCGGAGAACGGACACGGACAAGGTACTCACAGCTCTCTCCACTTCCTCCCGTCCCGCTCCAGGAGCGCCGCGGCCGCATCCGGCCCTTCGCTTCCCGCCCTGTAGAAGAAAGTGTCCGGCAGCCCCTTCCGGCCTTCCAGCGCCCTGATCACCGGAGAAAGGAGGGACCAGCTCAGATCAACCCCGTCTTCGCGTACAAACAGCATCTGATCCCCTTCCATGCAGTCCAGGAGCACCCGCTCGTAGGCGCTGAGAGAGACGTCGCCGCGATAGGAAAAATCCAGGTTCACCGGCATCAGGCACATGCGGGAACCGGGATGCTTGGCCTGGATTTCCAGCTGAATCCCCTCGTCCGGCTGTACCCGCAGCACCAGGGTGTTGGCTTCGATGTCGCCGCCCACGGACCGGGAAAACATCATGTGCGGGACCGGCCGGAAGCGGATGGCGATCTCCGTCGTCCTCCTTTTGAGCCGCTTTCCGGATCGGAGGTAGAAGGGAACGCCGTGCCATCGCCAGTTGTCTATCCATACCTTCAGCGCCGCGTAGGTCGGCACGGCGGAATCAGCGGCAACGCCGCGTTCCTCGCGGTAGCCCCGGATCGAGGCATCGCTCGACCGGGCATACTGGCCGGTGACCAGGAATTCGTCCAGTCTCTCCAGGGGAAACGGCCGGATCGATTGCAGCGCCTTGGCCTTTTCGTCCCGAACCCGGCTCGCGGAAAAGAGGGAAGGGGGTTCCATGGCGGTCAGGGCGAGCAGCTGGAACATGTGGTTCTGGAACATGTCCCGGAGGACGCCCGCCTGCTCGTAGTACCCTGCGCGCTGCTCGATGCCGATGGTCTCGGCCGCGGTAATCTGCACATGGTCGATGTAGCGCCTGTTCCACAACGGCTCGAACAGGGAGTTGGCAAAGCGGAACATGAGGATGTTCTGCACCGTCTCCTTGGCCAGGTAGTGGTCGATGCGGTACACCTGGCTCTCCCGGAAGGCATCGAGCAGGATGCGGTTGAGCCGCCTGGACGATTCCAGATCGGTGCCGAAGGGTTTTTCGATAACGATCTTGTTTCGTGCATCCGCTGCCGGCGCAGGCCCGGCCCGGTGCAGGGCAGAGATGACTTCCCCATAGACAGCGGGGGGAGTGGCCAGGTAGAAGATACGGTTTCCCCCGGTGCCCGCGTTCTCTTCCAGGGGGGGGAGGGTTTCCGAGAGGACGGCCCGGAGGGATGCCGGATCACCGTAGTCGATGGGCCGGTAGTGAATCAACGCTGCGAAGCGTTGCCAGCACTCGCCGACACACTCTTCCGGAGTTGCTTCCCGCAGGAGCTCCCGGTAGCGATGGGAATCCATGGCGGTGCGGGCCAGGCCGAGAACGAAGAAACCGCGGGGGAGGAGCTGCTGGCGGAACAGGCGGTACACGGCCGGAACCAGCTTGCGCCGGGCCAGGTCGCCGGAGGCGCCGAAGATGATCAGGCCGCACGGCTCCGGGATGGTGATACCGCAGGAGTCGGCAGGGGGGAAGGAGTGTTCGTCGACAGTGACCATGCCGCATCTCCCCTGCTATGTGCCCGGCGTATGGGCGGATGCCGGAGCGACTCCGCCTGCGCCTGCTCCGTGGGCCTTTTCCCCGGAATCCGCGGACAGGACCGCATGCCCGCCGAACTGGTTGCGCAGTGCCGCCAGCACTCTGTCGCCGAAGCTGTCACCGAGACGGGAGCGGAATCGCTGGAACAGGGACGCAGCAGTGACCGGTGCGGGCACGCCGCTGTCGATGGCCTGCTGCACGGTCCAGCGCCCTTCGCCTGAATCCTCCACATATCCCTGAATCGTATCCAGTCCGGGATCCCGACGGAACGCCTTTTCGGCCAGTTCCAGGAGCCAGGAGCGGACCACGCTCCCCCGGTTCCAGAGATGCGATACCTCAGCAAGATTCAGGTTCTCCCCGTATGGCGATGCCTTCAGGATGGAGAACCCCTCTCCGTAGGCGGCCATCATGCCGTACTCGATGCCGTTGTGCACCATCTTCACGAAATGACCCGCCCCGGTTCCCCCGCAGTACAGGTAGCCGTCCTCCGGGGCCAGGGTGCGGAACAGGGGCTCCAGCCGCAGGAAGTCGTCCCGCTCGCCTCCAACCATGAGGCAGTAGCCTTCGCTGAGCCCCCAGATACCGCCGCTCACCCCCACGTCCAGGTAGCGGATGCCGAGGCGCCCCAGCTTTTCCGCCCGTCGCAGATCGTCCCGATAGAAGCTGTTGCCGCCTTCGACGACGCAGTCTCCGGACGCGAGGATCGAGGCCAGCCGGTCGATGGAGCCCTCCACCGCATCCCCGGCCGGAAGCATGAGCCACACCGTCCGCGGCGGTTCGAGCATCTCCGTCATTTCTTCCAGGGAAAAGGCGGGACGCGCCCCTTCGGCGGCAATTTCCTCCACCTTTCCCGTCGAGCGGTTCCAGGCAACCACCTCGTGGCCGCCGAGCAGCAGCCGCCTGGCCATGTTCATCCCCATCCGTCCGAGACCGGCGATGGCTACCTGCATGATAGTACCTCCGTGAAATCGTTGTACGGCTTTGGATTGTATCATGGAAACGGGGTCAGGCAATGGGAAAGAAACCGGTGGGGCGGACGTCTCCTGCAAGCGCGGGCGCGTACCAGGAACGTCGGGAGGCGGCGGGCCCTCGATCGGAGCACTTTGGAAAGGAACGGGACAGTGCTGCGGGAAGGTCAGAGGTTTCCGGAGATTCTGTCAAGAAAATCGCGGACAAACGGCGCGAAGGTTTCGTGCTCCAGCAGGAAGGCGTCGTGTCCGTACGACGACTCGATGAGGTGGTATTCCACCGGCTTGCCCAGGTCCTTCAGGGCGTTCACCATTTCTTCGGTCTGATAGGGAGGGTAGAGCCAGTCGGAGGTGAAGGCGTAGAACTGGATCGGCGCCGTGACCGGGGCGAAGGCCTCGTGGAGCGACTCGCACCCCCAGGCCACGTCATACAGGTCCAGGGCCTTGGCCAGGTAGAGGAAGGAATTGGCGTCGAAGCGGTCCACGAAGTTGTAGCCGTTGTAGGAGAGGTAGCGCTCCACCTCGAAGCGGCCGAAGAAGTCGAACAGGCCGTCCCGGGCGGAGAAGCGGCGGCCGAACTTGCTCCACATGGACTCGTCGGACAAGAAGGTGATGTGGCCGATGCCGCGGGCCAGGGCCAGGCCGTCCTTGGGATTCTTGCGGTACTCCCCCTTTTTCCAGGTGGGATCGTTGAAGATGGCCCAGCGGGCCACGGCGTTCATGGCGATTGCCATGGGAGACGGTCTCGGACTGGTGGCGAGGACGATGGCGGATGCAATCCTCGCCGGGAAACAGGTGGCCCACTCCAGGGCCTGCATGCCGCCCATGCTGCCGCCGAGAACGGTCAGCAGTTTGCCGATCCCCAGATAATCAATCAGGAGCGCCTGGGCGCGCACCATGTCGCGGACGGTTATGACCGGGAAGGAGAGGTTGTACCTCTTGCCGGTCTTGGGGTTGATGGAGGCGGGGCCGGTGGAGCCGTAGCAGGACCCGATGATGTTGGAACAGATGACGAAGTACTTGTCGGTATCCAGAAGCCTTCCGGGGCCGACGATGGCGTCCCACCACCCCACTTTCTGGTCGTCTTCGCTGTTCTTGCCCGCCACATGGGCGCTTCCGGTCCAGGCGTGGGCTACCAGCACCGCATTGGAGCGTTCCCGGTTCAGCGTGCCGTATGTTTCATAGGCAAGCGTGATGGGTCCGAGGATCCGTCCGCTCTCCAGGCGGAGCTCCGTATCAAAGGTAACGAATTGGGTTTCGACGATGCCGACCGACATGGGGTACCCGGGGAATTGCGCGTAGTATGGAAAAGCCCCTTCTCATCCGGTGAGAAGGGGCTTTTCGGGATTCGTGGTCCGTATCGAGCGCCTTTCTCATCTGTGCCTTTCGGCAGGATTTAGCACCTGTCGTCCCTTCCGGGACCGGTTGCTGTGGTTTCGCAGGGCCTCTCCCTCCACCACTCTTGATAAGAAGGTCTTCTATTCAATTGTAGGAAAAAGGATACGGGAGGCCCGATTGATTGTCAATGCAAATATCGTCGTTCCGGGGGTTCCCGCGCGTGTCCCGCTTTGTTGGGAGCAACCGGTTACGCTTCAGGCTTCGAATCGCCCCACAGACGACCGATCTGCTCGTTCATGGCGAACTGATTACCGGCCGCAGGCGGGACAGCGGGGATTCCTTGGCACCGGAACCTCGCGGAACCGCATCCGCAGCGCATCGTAGGTGAGCAGGCGTCCCGCCAGCAGATCCCCGGTGCCGGTCAGGTACTTGATGGCCTCGGTCGCCTGGATTGAGCCGATGATGCCGGGAACGGCTCCCAGGATTCCGTCACGGCAGCAGGCCGACGCCACGTCCTCCGGCGGCGGTTCGGGAAAGATGCACCGGTAGCAGGGCGAGGAATGGGGGAGAACGGTGATGGCCTGCCCGAGGAAGCGGAGCACGCCGCCGTGGGAATAGGGGATGCCTAGGCGGACGCAGCTGTCGTTAATCAGAAACCGCGCAGGGAAGTTGTCGGTGGCATCCACCACGAACTGGTATCCTGCAAGGATGTCTTCAATATTCTCCGTGGTCACGGAAGTTTGATGCTTCACCACGGTTACTTCGGGATTCAGCGCCGAAAGTTTCTTTGCTGCTGAAGAAACCTTGGCCGCGCCGATGTCCGGTGTGAAGTGAAGGATCTGCCGTTGCAGGTTGGAGAGCTCCACCTCGTCGCCATCGGCGAGACCGATGGTTCCTACGCCCGCCGCTGCCAGGTAGAGGGCGGCGGGAGAGCCGAGACCGCCCGCTCCGATGATCAGCACCCGTCCGGCCAGGAGCCGTTCCTGCCCTGGCCGGCCTATTTCCTCCAGCAGTATCTGCCGGGAATACCTTTCCTGTTGTTCGCTGCTGATCATGGGTCCGCTCCGTTCCGGATATGAAAAAGCCCCATCAGGGAAACGACGGGGCCGGAAAGAATGACGCGAGCGTCATTCAGGCAGTTGCGGGTATCCCGGCGTGGGACGATGATACGAGAGGGGTGAGGAGGGCCTTCATCTTTTTCAGGGCTCCCTCTTCAATCTGGCGGACCCGCTCCCGCGAGATTGAAAAGTGATCGGCAATCTCCTGGAGCGTCATGGGGTCGTCGGCGGATACCCGGTGCTCGATGACGTACCGTTCCTTCTCGTTCAGCCGGGTCAGGGCCTGGGATATACCCTTTTCCAGGATGGCGGATTCCTGGTGCTCGGCAAGGACCTCTTCCTGGTTGAGACGGTCATCGGCAAGCCCTTCCAGCAGGGTGTACCCTTCGCCGGAGGCAATTTCCGAGTCGAGGGAATAATCACCCCGGAGACGCTGCTCCATCTCCACGAATTCCGATTCCTTCACATCGAGGGAAAGGGAGGCCGCCGGGACATCGTCTTCTCCGAGCATGTTCCGGATGGCGTTCTTTGCCTGGTTGAGCTTGAAAAACAGCTTGCGCTGGGCCTGGGTCGTGCCGATTTTCAACAGGCTCCAAGCGGAAATAATGTAGTTCTGGATGTAGGCCCGAATCCACCACACCGCATAGGATATGAGGCGGAACCCCTTGTAGGGATTGAATTTCCGCACCGCCATCATCAGCCCCACATTTCCTTCCTGGATGAGGTCGATCATTTTCATCCCGTACGCCCGGTACTCGCCTGCTATCTTCACCACAAAGCGCAGGTTCGAGGTGATCAGCGTATGGGCTGCCTCCAGGTCTTTCTCTTCGTAGAACCTGACCGCAAGGCGGTATTCCTCTTCCGCGCTGAGGACCGGGAAACGGCGGATTTCGGCAAGATACAGGTTCATGCTGTCGGGTACGACAGGAAGTGCAGTTGCTGTTGTCATGATTGGTGCCTCCTTTGTAGAAAGACGCCGAATACTATCGGTATTGGAACATATTAGCACTCACTCCCAGTGAGTGCTAAAAATATAGCAGGAAATATTTGCCATTTCAACCTAAAAAATGAGAGTTGATCAATTCATCCCGCAGCAGAGTGAATGGGGCCAGGGATTGCCTGTCCTGCAAAAAATTTACCGTGGCTAAAATATGTTGACGTGATTGCGCGAGGCACCGATTCGGATAACCGTGCGTGATACATGGGTTATTTTTTCTACACCCTATGCGCTCGGTGAAAAGACAGAGTGAAAAAATCTTGCCCTGCAGGCGGTTCTATGTTACACGGGTATTTAATGAAAAAGGCTGACTGAGCTGCACAGGGGAGGTTTCAGACATGGAAATCACGATTCTCCCTCTGCCGGGAGAGAGCAAGAAGTCTGGAAACATGGATGAATCGGCGCTCGGTTTCGGAAAAATATTCACGGACCGGATGCTGCTCGTGGAGTGGAAGAGCGACAGGGGGTGGTTCGACGCGCGGATAAAGCCCTACGAACCCTTCGTGCTGGATCCGTCCTGTCTCGTTTTCCACTACGCCCAGGAGATTTTTGAGGGACTGAAGGCGTACAAGTGGTCTGACGGAACGATAACGCTGTTCCGTCCCGAGATGAACGCTCGCCGCTTCAACCTTTCGGCCGACAGGCTCTGCATGCCGCGCATACCGGAAGAGTTTTTCGTGGAAAGCATCATGCAGCTGGTGAAGATGGAAAAGGACTGGATACCCACCGCGGAAGGGACATCGCTCTATATCCGTCCCGCAATGATCGCGGTTGAGCCGGTTCTCGGGGTCAAGTCTTCGGATCACTTTTACTACTTCGTTATCCTTTCTCCGGTGGGGGCCTACTATGCCTCGGGATTCAATCCGGTGAAGATCCTTGTGGAGGACCGTTACGTGCGGGCGACCCCCGGCGGGACCGGCGAAGCAAAGACCGGCGGTAACTACGCCTCGTCCCTCATCGCCGGCGTTGAGGCGAAGAAGAAGGGCTTCCACCAGGTCCTCTGGCTGGATGGTGTCCATCACCGCTATGTGGAAGAGGTGGGGGCCATGAACATGTTCTTTGCCTACGAGGACTGCGTGGTGACCGCGCCCCTTGCCGGCTCCATCCTCAACGGCGTGACGCGCGATTCCGTCATCTGCCTGGCCGATTCCCTCGGCTTCCGCGTGGAGGAGAGACCCATCGAAATCAACCAGCTGCTTTCCGATATCAAGGAAGGCAAGGTGAAGGAAGCATTCGGCAGCGGCACCGCCGCGGTCATCACTCCCGTCGGTATCTTGGGTTACAAGGGGGAAAGTCTGACAATAGGCGATGGCGGAGTCGGACGTCTCACCCGGAAGCTGTATGATACTCTTACGGGAATCCAGTACGGCAGGATCCCCGACACCTTCGGCTGGCTTCGTAAAATCGTCTGAGGTTCCATGAAACAGCAAACGGACGTAAACAGGCTCTGCCTTACGTGCCGCAGGCACTGCAAGCAGTCTCCCGAAGCGGTGATTGCCAGTTGTCCGCGCTACTACCCCAGGCCGAAGATCCGAAAGGAAGAGTGGAGGCAGCTGGAGTTGGGCCTCTGAAACCTGTGGTCGGGCTGGTACAGCGCACGGCACATTCGAGAAAACCCCCGTTTCCCCCGATTCGGGGGTTTTCTTTCTGGAAAATCGGTCCGGGGGAGAGGAAACCATGAAGGTTGTCGGTCTCACGGGAGGCATTGCTTCCGGCAAGAGTTTCGTTGCGGGGCTCCTTGCATCATGGGGGGCTGTGATCATTGATGCCGATATCCTTGCCCGTCGGGTCGTAGAACCGGGCAAGCCGGCATACCAGGCGGTGGTTCGCAGGTTCGGGGATGGTATTCTTTGCCCGGACGGCTCTCTGGATAGGAAGGCCTTGGGGAGAATTGTGTTCTCCGACGGAGCGGCCCGCCGCGAATTGGAAGCGATGGTTCACCCTGCTGTCGCGGAGTTGTTCAGCCGGCTTCTCGCCGAAGAGAGGCGCAGGGGGACGCGGGTGGTCTTCTACGTTGTTCCGCTTCTGTTCGAGGCGGGGCTGGAATCGATGATGGACGAGGTCTGGGTCGTGTCCGTGGATGAAGAGACGGAGCTTGCCCGGCTCATGGCACGTGACGGAATCGGCCGTGAAGAGGCACTCCGCAAGATGGGGGCACAGATGCGTCTGGAGGACAAGGTCGCCCGTGCCGACGTGGTGATTGATAACAGCGGCGTTCCGGAAGAAACGGAACGCGCTGTCGGGGAGGAATGGAAAAAGCTGCTGGCAAGGCTGCCGTAAGCAGAAGGGTGCGGGACGTTTCCTATTTATGGTATCCGAGTTTGAAGGAAATCTCTTCGGCGGCCTTCTTGACAAGAGGAATCAGTTCCTTGTCGATACGCTCCAGTGACAGGCGCATGGACGGCCCCGAGATGCTGACTGCGCCCACTATCCTCCGTGTGTAGTCACGGATTGGGGCGCTTACGCATCTCACCCCCACATCCAGTTCCTCATCGTCGATGGCATACCCGTTTTCCGCAACCATTTTCAGGTTTCGCAGCAGTTCGTTACGATCGGTCAGGGTGTGCGGGGTGTATGCCTTCAGCTCCTTCGCGGGTATGTACTGTTCGAGCTCTTCTTCGTTCAGGTAGGCAATCTGGACCTTTCCGGCAGCGGTGCAGTATGCCGGCAGGCGTGAACCGACCCGGGGAACGACGCGCACGGTGAGGTCCGTTTCCACCACGTCGAGATAGATGATATAGAAGTCCTTGAGAATTGCCACGTAGGAAGTCTCGTTGCATTCCCGGACCATCTCTTCCAGCACCGGCCGCGACTGGCGCAGAAGGCCCATCTGCTTCACAAAGGTCTGACCCAGTTCCAGGGTTTTCAGGCCGAGCCGGTAGTTTTCCGTAACCTTGTTCTGTTCTATGTACCCGCGCGACTCCAGGGTGGCCAGCAGCCGGAAGACATTGTTCTTGTGAAGGTTCAGCCGTTTGCTCAGTTCCGTAACGCCCAGCTCGTCGATTTCATCGTGAAACTGTTCAAGCAGGTCCAGCGCATGGGATACGGACTGGATGAGATAATCGGATTTTTCTTTTTTCGCCATGGCGCGCTATCCTTCGTTCGGTAGTTTCTTGACGGCCGGCCACGGGAAAACAGTGGAGTATGAGCCGGGAGCGGTGAAAGAAGCCGCGGAAGAATGGTTAAAATGAGGTGCATTTTTCCTGAGAGGTGCACTCGTGGTGTTTTATTGCCGGAGGGAAATCGGACTCTTGTGAAAATCAATTTCAATAGTTGACCGGCAACAAACCCCTTTCCTTGTAGAAAGGACAATTTTCTAAATAGATAGAATATTGTTTTACTATTGTCAAGACGGAAAATGGGATTTCATTATCTCACGCAGAACCGATGTGGCAAACGCTCCCTTGGGCAGAGAGAAAGTCAGGGAAAGTCCTTGGGGGTCCGGTACGGTGGAAAGGTTCCGCAGCGGAACGCGAAGCGGACGGCGCTCTCCCTCCATCCGGAGGTTTCCCGGCAGATCGAACGAAGACAGGGTGAGCCCCTCCTCCCGCAGCACCTCCTCTTCCATTTCACGGGGTGTTCCTTCCGGGAGTTTCATCTTGCAGCCGAACATGGGACCGCTGGGCGAAATGCCGAAATCCCGGGCCCGGTGCTGTTCCGCGGCGGCGTCTTCCACCAGGAAGCAGGAGCCGTTGTCATGGCGGTACGCCAGATCTCCATTCAGTACCGTATCGATGCAGTCAATGCGCTGTTCAACCACCCGGTCGAAAAGGGAGGACTGGCAGGCTGACAGGTAGAGTCTCTTCAGCCGGGGAGGGACCGCGTCCAGTGCCCGTTCATGGCCTTCCGGCCGTTTCAGCAGCCGTTTCAGGATTTCCCGTTCCGTGCGGCACTGACCGGGAAAGAGTTCCAGGCTCCCGGCAAGGTCTCCCCGCTGATATGCCTCCACTGCCCCTCGCCATCTTTCGTCCCGTATGGATTCGGGATTCCCCATCAGCGCATCGACCGCCGCCTTGAAATCGCCGTTCAGGAGCGCCCTGCCTATCAGGTGGGAATTGCCGAGGCCGCCGTACCGCTGCTCACCGAAGTAATTGGGCACGCCCCGCTGCGACAGAACGTGGAGAATTGCGGCCGCCTTCTCAGGGGCGTCCCGGGCGACAGTGCGTATGCGGATGGTGAAGCTGTTGCCGGCCAGGTGCCCCGTTTTCAGCTTGTTCCGGTGGCGGACCGCGGAAAGGACCTGGATGCCGGGGAGTGAGAGGGCGAGGAGGCGGTCCGGTTCGATCCGGGGGAAGGAGAGGAACTGGCGGGTTATCCCCCGGGCGTCCTTCATTCCCGCATAGCCGATGTCCCGTTCCTGGATGCCGAGGCTGCGGGAGAGGCGACGGACGGCGTCCAGCGTGGTCACGCCCCGCTTTTCGATCTCTGCGTAGGTGTGTTCACCCTCCCCGCACGGCTGGTAGAGCGGGATCTCCGTCACCAGAAAGTCTTCGGGCGATTCCTTGATAATCCCGCCGATGCCGGGCAGGTCGGCTGTCAGGTAGGCACGCATGGGCAAATCTCCTTTACCGGGGGGCGCAAGGCACGCGGCTCAAGGCGCAAGGGGCAGTGCAAGAGAGTCTCATTGGGATTTTTCCCCTGCGCCCTGCGCCCTGTTCCTCGAGCCTGCCTTTCTGTAATGCACGAAATAGATTCGTTTCCCCTCGGCCATGAATTTTCTCATGTATTTCGAGAGGTGGTACCCTTCCAGCTCATGCCGGAAGAGGTCGGGGGCCAGGCGGTTTTCGAATCCTTCCAGCCCCGCCATCATGCCCGCAACGTCGATCCCGTAATCGTCGAAGTCGGTGGCGAAGAAGAAGTCAGCGTCCGCGGCCAGGTAGTTCCGCAGGAACTCCATGAACTGGCGGTTCACCAGGCGCCGCTTGCGGTGCTTTTTCTTCGGCCACGGGTCAGGGCAATTGATATAGACCGCGGACAGCGACCCGGCCGGGATGCGCTCCGTGATGAACTGCCGCGCTTCTTCCCTGAGGACGCGCACGTTCTTCAACCCGCGGACGTCGATCCTGCGGCAGGTCTTGTAGCACCCCTTGTTGTAGAAGTCGATGGCAATGAAATTGGTGTCCGGCCGTTCCGCCGCGGTCAGGGCGATGAAATCGCCGATGCCGCAGCCGATCTCCAGGGCAAGGGGATTCCCATTGCCGAAGATGGCAGGCCAGTCGGCCGGTTTTTCCAGATGTTCAGCCCGAAGATAGGTGGGCGATTCAATATGGATAAAAGACTGCATGGATTCTTCCCCTGTCTCTGAAGTGGAGCTACTCTACCACAGCAGAACCCGGTGGAGAAGAGCCATGTGGGCGACGTTCCGTTGGTGGAGAGCCGGCCGCTTCGTGGGGCTTGGTCCGCCTTGCCATTTGCCGTCCGCTGTGTTATAGCTATCTTCTTGCAATAGCGAAAAAAAAGGAAATAGGATCATGAAATTCACCGAACTGAATCTTCCGGAACAGGTGCTGCGGGGTATCGAGGCCGCGGGTTTCACGGAATGTACCCCGATACAGGAGAAGACGCTCCCCCTAGCTCTGGGGGGCAAGGATGTGGCCGGTCAGGCCCAGACCGGAACCGGAAAGACCGCTGCCTTCCTCATCACCCTCTTCACCCGCCTCCTGTCCCGACCGAAAGAGGCGAAGGAAAGTCATCCCCGCGCCCTGATTCTGGCGCCCACCCGCGAGCTGGTGGTGCAGATCGAGAAGGACGCCCAGCTGCTGGGAAGTCATGCGGGTTTCTCCATCCAGGCCATCTACGGCGGCGTGGACTACCAGAAACAGCGCGCCGCCCTGAAAGAGGGCGCCGACATCGTCATCGGCACCCCCGGAAGGCTCATCGACTACCTGAAGCAGAAGGTCTATACCCTGAAGCAGGTCGAGGCCCTGGTCATCGACGAGGCGGATCGCATGTTCGACATGGGCTTCATTTCGGACCTCCGCTTCATCCTCCGTCGCCTTCCCCCCTTTGACAAGCGGCAGAACATGATGTTCTCCGCCACTCTCAACCAGCGGGTCATGGAGCTGGCCTACGAGTTCATGAACCTTCCGGAAAAGGTGTCAGCAACGCCGGAGAAGATGACCGCCGAGCGGGTCGAGCAGGTCCTCTACCATGTGGCCAGCAAGGAGAAGTTCCCGCTCCTCCTGGGGCTCCTCAGGAAAGAGGGGATGGAGCGCACCATGATATTCGTCAACACCAAGCGCGAGACCGAGTTCCTTCGGGATCGTCTCAATGCCAACGGCTTCCCGTGCAGGGTAATTTCCGGGGATGTGGACCAGAAGAGGCGGCTCCGTATCCTGGACGACTTCAAGGAGGGAAAGCTCCCGATCCTCATTGCCACTGACGTGGCTTCCCGCGGCCTGCATATCGAAGGGGTCACCCATGTCATCAACTACGACCTTCCCCAGGACGCCGAGGACTACGTCCACCGCATCGGCCGCACCGCGCGGGCGGGGGCGGAGGGGAAGGCAATCTCCCTTGCCGACGAGAACGGCGCCTTCCACCTGGAGGCCATCGAGGAGTACTCGAAGCAGAAGATACCGGTGGAATGGGCCGACGACGACATGTATGTCCACGACTACAAGCGCACCAGGCCGAAGGCAAGGGAAGATGCGGCCGCCGGGCGGGGCAAGACCGGCCGCGGCGGGAGGGGCGGCGGAAAATCCGGCGGCGGTGGCGGAGACAAGGCCAGGCCGGCCGACAAGGCTGAACCTCCTACGGATGCCGAAGGTCAGGCGCAGCCGGAGGGGGCGGAGGCAGCGGAAAAGAAGAGGCGCAGACGGCGGCCGAGGAAGAAAAAGCCGGCAGGGGAGGGGGAGGCGCCGACGAAATGATGCTCCAAGAAACACATTTTCAATGATTCGGTTGTGTGAATGAGTGACCCCATGAATGTGGAAGAAATTACAGGCCTCCAGGCGGCCTCCATAATTCAGAAACTGCTGGCCATGCCCGAATCGGTCCATCTGGAGACGAAGCGCGTTTCCAATAAGATGGTCAGCAAGGCTTTGGAAACTATCTGTGCGTTTGCCAATACCGGTGGAGGGATATTGGCTCTGGGCCTGGAAGATGCCGAAAAAGCAAAGGGAATTGCCCGGTTGTATGGTTTGTCCGAAAATCCCGAGGCTGTGGATGAGTTGCGCCGAAAAGTTCTTACACATCTTATGCCTGCTGTTGAGGGGCTTCGTTGGGTGCGCATTGAGTGTAAACTCCGGGATGGAAATGACGGGAATGTCCTGCTTGTTATGGTACCCCAGAGCCCGAAGGTCCATTCGATTCTCGATGACGGGACCTGGACGAGGATGGATGCCAGCAACCGGGAAATGACGGCATCCGAAATTACGGATCTGACCTATCGACGTGGTGTTATCAGTGCCGAATCAGAGCCGGTATCGGTACCTTTTGAGTTGCTGGACACCGAAGTGTGGCGGTATTTTGCTTCAAGCCGAGGGTTTCTCTCCGGTGATGTCAGCGATCGGCTTTTCCGCATTGGTCTGGCTAAACGCGTGGGAGGCGAACTACAACCCGTTAAGGCCGCTGTTCTTCTGTTCGCCGATGAGCCGGGTGGACTGCTGGCCACGTATCAGTCAAGGGCTGATGTGCGGGTCTTCCACTATCGAGGCAATCGCATTGAACCCGGTGCGGTACCCAATCTCCTCAAGCCGCCAAAGACTATTACCGGTCCGATTTCACGTCAAATTACCCAGGCAACGGCTTATGTGCTGGATGAGCTTGCCTCCGGATTGACACTTGCTTCTTCGGGATTCAAGACGGTACACCGTTACCCGGAGAGAGTCATCAAGGAAGCCTTAACCAATGCTGTAATACACCGCGACTACAGGTTGAACAAGGATATTCACGTTAGGATTTTCGACAACCGAATCGAGATAGAGAGCCCCGGCCTTTTCCCCGGCACAATAACCCCCGCGAACATTGGCAAAGTTGGTTCCTTTGCGCGAAATCCGCTGATTGCCCGTAATCTGCGCGAGTTTCCGGAACCGCCGAATGTTGATGCCGGCGAAGGAGTCCGCATGATGTTCGAGGAAATGCGGTCGGCCAATCTGTTCCCACCGTTTTTCGCTGAAAACCCTGATGCAGCGCAACCTTCGGTGACTTTAACACTCCACAACGAAGCCAGGCCGCCGATTTGGGAGCAAGTGAGTGACTGGATAGACCGTAACGGTCCGCTTTCAAACAGCGACCTTTGTCGTATTGCGGGTATAGATACTCTTAAGGCATCCAAGATGCTGAAAAGCTGGGTGGAGCAGGGAGTATTGATTAAAGATGCTTCCGGCGGGAAGCGCAATACGGTGTATCTGAAACCAGTACCAGTCCAAACGTTGGAGTTCATTTTCGGCGGACGTGGATAATAAAACTGAAAAAACAAAATAAATTCGAATTATCAGTATGTTTCAGCTTGATTCATTATCCGGCGACATGAACGCTGTATCGGCGAGTTGCCTTATTGCAGCAGTGGGTTGATACCGAAAGGAATATGCTTTTATGGATAAGAAAGCGGTAGTCCTGTACAGCGGCGGGCTTGACTCCACCACCTGCCTTGCCATTGCAAAGGCCGAAGGCTTCGAGACCTATGCCATGAGCTTTGCCTACGGCCAGCGGCATGGGGTGGAGCTGAAAATGGCCAGGGAGAATGCCGGGGTCATGGGGGCCAGGGATCATCTCCTGGTGGAGGTCGACCTGCGCACAATTGGGGGGAGCGCCCTGACCGCTGACATCGAGGTGCCCAAGGAGGGGGTGGGGAGCGACATCCCGATAACCTATGTCCCGGCCCGGAACACGATCTTCCTTTCGTTCGCGCTGGGGTGGGCCGAGGTCCTGGGTGCCTTCGACATCTACATCGGGGTCAACGCCCTGGACTATTCGGGCTATCCCGACTGCCGCCCCGAATACATCGCGGCCTTCGAGACCCTGGCCAACCTGGCCACCAGGGCGGCCGTGGAGGGTGCGGGACGCTACCGCATCCATACGCCCCTCATCAACCTCACCAAGGCCCAGATCATCAAAAGGGGATTGGAGCTGGGCGTGGACTACGCCAGGACCCATTCCTGTTACGACCCGACGCCCGAAGGGATTGCCTGCGGCCGGTGCGCCTCCTGCCGCCTGCGGCGCAAGGGGTTCGCCGAGGCCGGGGTGACGGACCCGGTA
>JAAZOO010000028.1 GCA_012797715.1 Geobacteraceae bacterium
GAGAAGCCTTAAATCAATTCGATAGTCAAATATTAGAGGGACCTTTTGAGTCCATGAAGGTCAAGAATATTGCTCTCGCTCGTGACGAATTGAAACAAAACAATTCTGGCTATAAGGTCAGAAAAACCCTTGGATTACCTTAGCGATATGGAAAGGAGGCTGCATGAGTATCGGATATCTGAAGTTCGAATATGATTCACCGGAAACTGAGACGCTTGTTGCCTGGTGGCGATCGTTGTCCGAACACCGGGGCGAGCGGGCTGAACTGCGACGCTGTGCTACCCTGGCCGAAGTCGCTTTCACCCCCGCATTTCACAAGTTGCGCCTTGCTGTCGGCAAGTTCGGCCACGTGAACGCCGATGGACTGGCGTTGGTGGCCGGTTTGGCGGCTCGGGTGAAAACCGATGTCCCCGGAGATACCATCGCCGAACAGATGGCCACCGGCAAGGAGGACGGATCGGCCCGGGTGAGCGGTTTGCGTTTTCGACGGCTCCTGAAAATCAAAGACCGGGAAGAGCTGTTTACAGCAATGGGGCGGGTTGTCGCGCTATTGGGATGCGCTGTCAATCTTCATAGCTTTACCAACAGCCTTTACCACTGGAATGACCGGACACGCAAGCAGTGGGCTTTTGAATACTACACGAAATCACCGTCGGAACAATAAATCACACTTTAAGGAGAAATGAACATGAGCACTTTTATCCAGCTTCACCTGTTGACATCCTACCCGCCCTCCAACCTGAACCGTGATGATCTCGGCCGACCAAAGACAGCAGTGATGGGGGGCAAGACTCGGCTTCGTGTATCTTCCCAGAGTCTCAAGAGAGCGTGGCGGGAATCCGACTTATTTAAGTCGGTGACGCTCGATGACGGAAGCAAGATCGGTGATTACATGGGTAAGCGTACCAAAAGGGTGGGATATGAGGCCGCCAAGAAGTTTAAAGATATTGGTGTTCCTCAAAAAGATGCCGTAGCTTGGGGAAAGCAGATCGCTGAGGCTTTTGCGGAAACAGAAGCCAAAGACAAGAAAGATCCTTTCAAAGAGACGATACTCAAGCAGCCAATTCACTTGTCGCACATCGAGTTCAAGAAACTGAATGATCTCATTTCTACGTTATGTCGGGAAAAGAGACCACCAACAGACGAGGAGCTGGAATTTCTCAGCAAAGAGCACAATGCCGTTGATATTGCCATGTTTGGCAGAATGCTCGCAGTGAAGGGAAAGATTGACCTTGGTTTGGAAGGTGCGGTTCAAGTATCACATGCAATTACCGTTCATGAGGTGGCAGTTGAAGATGATTATTTCACCGCAGTTGATGATTTGAATGACGGCCCGGATGCTGCCCATATCGGAGAGACTGAGTTTGGTTCCGGAGTTTTCTATCTGTATCTTTGCGTTAACCGCGATCTCCTGAAGGAGAACCTTGAGAAAAAAGATCCTGAACTAGCAGGGAATCTGACCAACAAAGCATTACAAGCCCTTGTCGAAGCCGCCGCCAAGGTGTCGCCGACCGGCAAGCAGAACAGTTTTGCCTCCCGCGCCCGCACCTCCTATCTCTTGGCCGAGAAGGGAAGCGATCAACCACGTTCGCTCTCGGTGGCCTTCCTGAAGCCGGTTCGCGGTGAAGACGTCCTGGCATTGTCGGTTAAAGAGCTGGAGAAGCGCCGGGAGAACTTCGACAAGGTATATGGACCGTGCGCGGATGCCTTCAAGATCATGAATGCCGAAACCGGTGAAGGCAGCCTCGAAGAAATTAAAACATTCATAACGGAGTGACGGCCATGGCTGATTATCTTGTGTTTCATCTTTACGGCCCCATGGCTGCTTGGGGTGACATTGCCGTCGGGGAATACCGGCCGAGTTTTGCCCACCCCTCCAAGTCGGCCATAGTCGGCCTGCTTGCCGCTTCTCTGGGTATCCGAAGAGACGAGGAAGAGCTCCAGAATTCCCTTGCCAATGCATGTACATTTGCCGTGCGTGTTGACGCCATGGGAACACTTCTGCGCGATTATCACACCATCCAGGTTCCTTCTTCCGGCACCGGTCGCAACCGTCGAACGTTTCATACCCGCCGGGCGTAACTGGCAGAATCGGACCTGAACACCATTCTTTCCAGCCGCGATTACCGCTGTGACGCCGTTTATACGGTGGCAATCACCCTGCGTGAAGATGGTGCGTTCAGTGTTACAGAACTTGTCGACGCCCTGCGCAAGCCGGTTTTTTCCCTCTACATAGGGCGGAAATCCTGTCCACTTGCGTATCCTCTTTTTCCTCAAGTCATTTCAGCAGCAAACGTAAAGGAAGCCCTTCGAGAAGCTCTTGTCCCGGATGATCTGAAACCCCTGATTCAGGAAAAGTCCTGTCTTGTCTATTGGGAGGGTGAGCAGGGCGGATACGTGCGCGAACAGGTCATGACCCGCCGGGACGAGCCGCTCAGCCGCAAACGCTGGCAGTTCAGCGAGCGAAAAGAGAACTTCGCCACGGTGCGCAGAGAGGAGGAATCGCCATGTACTTCA
>JAAZOO010000357.1 GCA_012797715.1 Geobacteraceae bacterium
CCGCCCTGCTGACCGGGTACCTGGCGGATCGGCTCCGGATGAGCGAGGCGGCCCTCCACAAGCGGAGCATGGATCTGGAGGAACTGGAACGCCTCAACTCCTCCATCGTGTCCAACATTAACAGCGGGCTCCTGACCATTACCGCGGACGGCAGGATACGGGTGTTCAACCGCTATGCGGAACAGCTCACCGGGGTGTCCCAGGCAGATGCCTACGATCGGCCGCTGCCCGAGGTTCTGCCCGGTTTCGCGCCGTTCATGCACAGGATATCCGCCATCGGCCGGGAAGAACTGGAGCACCGTTCTCCGGGAGGGGAGATGCTCGTTTTCGGGTTCAAATCCGTCCCCTTCATCGACAAGGAGGGGAATCCCCTGGGCGTGATCATTGATTTCCAGGACCTTACCCAGATGAAGAAGATGAAGGAGGAGCTGGAGAGGGCGGACCGGCTCGCAGCCATCGGCGAACTCTCCGCCCGTATCGCCCACGAGATCCGCAACCCCCTGGCCTCCATCAGCGGTTCGGTGCAGCTCATCGCCGGGGGGAACGTCGACCCCCAGGACAAACGGCTCCTCGACATCGTGCTTCGGGAAACCGAACGCCTTAACCTTCTGATTCGGGATTTTCTTGCCTATGCCCGTCCGTTGCCGCCCAACAAGACGAGAGTCCCTCTGAAGGAGCTGCTTGCCGACCTCCGGTCCCTGCTGGAAGCGGATCAACGCTTTTCCGGCATTGCCATCCGTATCTGCTGCCCGGACGGCCTGCTTGCCGCCATGGATGGGGACCAGTTCCGGCAGGTTTTCTGGAACCTGTTCGTCAACGCTGCCGATGCGATGGAGGGAAGCGGAGTGATAACCGTTGAAGCAGGAGCTGCCGGAGACGCGTCCGGCGCGGAAGGTCCGGTCCCGGTTGCGATTTCCGTCACGGATACGGGCGCGGGCATGGATGATGACGAGTTGCGGATGCTGTTCGAGCCGTTCCGTTCCACAAAGCCGGGAGGGACCGGCCTGGGGCTTGCCATGGTGTATCGCATCGTAGAGGCCCATGGCGGTACGATCCGGGTCTTCAGTGAAAAGGGAAAAGGTGCGCGCTTCCATATCACCCTGCCGGGGAGATAGGAGAAGTCCCCGTGCCTGCCCTCCTGTGGAATTTGCATGAGAGGGTCCCCCCAGGGGGCTTCCCTTACAAAGACACGTTTACAGAGGCCACATGGAAACGAGAATACTGGTTGTTGACGACGAAACGAGCATGCGGGAATTTCTGGGGATTTTACTGGAGCGGGAAGGGTACCTGGTGGATCTGGCGGAATCGGGAGATTCTGCCCTTTCCAGGCTGGAATCCTCGGTGTACGATCTGGTGATCTCCGACGTGAAGATGCCCGGTCTGGACGGGATCGGCCTCCTGGCGCGCATCAAGGAGCTGGCGCCCGATACCGCCGTTCTCATGGTGACGGCCTTCTGCGCCGCGGAACAGGCGGTGGAGGCCATGAAGCTGGGCGCCTACGATTACATTGCCAAGCCGTTCAATGTGGAAGAGATCAAGATTATTGTCCGCAATGCCCTGGACAGGAGGAATCTGGCGCGGGAGAACCTGCGCCTGCGCGAGGAGGTCCAGGGGCGGTACAGCTTCAGCGGGCTCATCGGCAAGAGCAAGAAGATGCGGGATGTCTATACCCTCATCGAAAAGGTGGCGGGCAGCACCGCCAACGTTCTCATCTTCGGCGAGAGCGGCACGGGCAAGGAGCTGGCCGCCAAGGCAATCCACTACAACAGCCCGCGCAAGGACCGGCCGTTCGTGGCGGTGAACTGCGGCGCCATTCCCGAAAACCTCATGGAGAGCGAACTGTTCGGCCACAAAAAGGGCTCGTTCACCGGCGCGGTTTCCGATCATCCGGGCCTTTTCGAGCAGGCGGAAGGGGGGACGCTCTTTCTGGACGAGATCGGCGAGGTCCCGCTCCAACTGCAGGCAAAGCTCCTCCGTGTTATCCAGGAGAGGGAATTCCGCCGCATCGGCGGAATCGAGCCCCTGAAGGCCGACGTCCGGCTGGTGGCAGCCTCCAACCGGGACCTGGAGGAACAGGTGCGGGAAGGAGCTTTCCGGGAGGACCTCTTCTACCGCCTGAACGTGGTGCAGGTGCGCATGCCGTCTCTGCGGGAGCGCCAGGAGGATATACCGCTGCTGGTGGAGCACTTTCTCAAGAAATACAGCGGGGCATCCGGTGGGGGTGAACCGGTAACGCCGTCAGCCCTCAAGCTTCTCATGGCCTACCCCTTTCCGGGAAACGTCCGGGAGCTGGAAAACCTCGTGGAGCGCTGCGTGGTCCTAGGGGGCGGGCGCATTGACCGGGAGTGCCTGCCGCCCCAGGTGCTGGAATTCCAGAATCCCGCTCCGGCCGGAGGGGAGTATACCATTCCGTCCGAGGGGATGAATCTGGAGGCGTACCTGGACGGCATCGAAAAACGGCTGCTGCTGCAGGCCTTGGA
>JAAZOO010000358.1 GCA_012797715.1 Geobacteraceae bacterium
CCGCTGCCCTCGGTGTCATCGTCGAGAATGGCCAGATGGCCATCAGGGCCAGCCTTGATGAGACCGAAGTCAACACATTCCCGAAAAAGCCAGGCCTCATGCCGATAGTCATACTCCGTTCTCCAGGAGAAGTCGTCCCTATGCAGCGCGCTCAATCGCCACCCGACGACAGTCAGGATAAACATGGTCACCAACAACATACCAATCTTCCTTCTCATCTTTCACTCCCGTAGAGCCTAGATTTGGTCTCTTTCAGCCGCAGAGCACAAGAGTAATGTTGTCTTCGCTGCCTGAGCTGAAGGCAAGACGAATAAGCTCATTGACGGTGCTTTGCGAGACCCCCATGCCATTTATGATTGAAAGGAATTGGTCGGACCCATAGTTCAAGCCATCCGTTGCCAGCAGCAGGTACTCCCCCCTGGCAAGGTTTAGCCGCATGGCATCGGCGTGGAGAACGCCAGCATGTCCCTGAACATCAATCCTGATCTTTGCTTTCCGTTGGTCGATGCCGGGTCCGTGTTCATCTTCATTTCCAGAGAACGGCCTTCCCGGCCCGTAGGCCATAGCCTGCGCAATAACCTGTTTCTCTTGTGTCAGGACAGCGTACTCATCGTCGCTTATCTGGCCGTCTCTCCATTTGAACTCCACCGGCGTGTGATCGTGGGTCAATCTCTCCGCAGTATTCTGGTCCAGTCTGTAAGCCCTGCAGTCTCCTACGTGGGCCATGGTCGCCATACGACTCCTCAGAGAGATATCGGCAATCAGAAGAGCAAAACCCGGGTCGAGATGGCTGCCCGTCGCGAAGGCCTCAAAAAGCCAGCGATGGAGTTCCATTACGACCTCTGCCATGGCGTCCGGCGAATCCTGAGGTGGGATCACAAGCAGTCTGTCGATTGCCGCGTTTATGGCGGTAACGGGGTCTTTATGACCTCCCACCCCATCAATGAGGACTGCACGGACATGCTCATGGCTCCATTGGGGAACAAACTTTCTCTTGAGGGTACCAGTGTCAATGTAGCTGGCCAGGGGGACCCCTCCCTCGACAGACCTCATGACAAGGTACGCGTCATCATTTCTTCGCCTCCTTCCCGCACTCGTCTGCGCAAAGACCTTCAGAGGGTCTTTGTCCTGATATGCTTTCATCCGATCTCCGTGGACTGTTTTCATCCAACAAATGTAACGGGTTGATTGTCACGCAACCCCTCACCGGTACGGACAAAGGACATGAAATAACATCCGGCCACGAGAGTGTCGTTGACATTCAGCGTGCAGACCTGATCCTCTGTCTCTTCGCAAAGTGGCGGCACTTCCTCCACACGTCCGTCGGTGCGGATAACAAACATGGAAGCTCCAAGGGACAGTTGCCGAACCAGAAGGGTTTGCGTGGTCTCATCCACCCTCAGGGCCGCCTGTTTCCTCGAGAGGAAGCAATCGCCATAATGTCTGGCCGCGTCAGATGTCTCAATGATGGCCCCAAGCCCGGGAAGCTTTATGGTGGCCGGCGCGTCGTCCCCGTCCTGCATCTGCCGTCCCAGCAGATGGATGACACCGGAGGCAAGCGGAAACATCCCGGGAGACGGGAGTCGAAGTTCAGCTATGAACCGTTTCTGCATCTGAAACTGGACAGGCAAAAATAATGTCTGCTTTCCCGACGGCCATATTATCGGCAACGGAAGGCGCTTCTCATCAACCGCGACGGGCTTCCCTTCCGTCTGATACAGCATGACATTGTCCATGGATGAGCCTACGCGGAGGGCAAACTTTCCAACTGCCTCGCTGGCACCTGGCTCTATGGAATTGCCCGCCGCGTCAAAAGCGAGCTGCCAGCTCAAGAGCTTTGGCGACACCCGATACAGACCTGCGCTTTGATAAGCAAGGGCAAAAGGCGTCTCCGCTTTTGATTGGTGGTCACCCTTGAGTTCGACGACTTCCGGTTCCTCAAGGACCAAAGGGGTTTCGGTATCGTAGCTTTCGGTACCACGCAGGTCTTCAATCCTGACTTCCACGTTACCGAAAATGCTTTCACCGGCTCCCTCCTGTAGGATGTACTTCCTTATCCCACTCTGAGCCTCAACCGGGGAAATAAGGGGGTTGATTATGGAGTACAGCCCATCTCTGACCCCGATAACAACCCTGCCGACGTCATCGGGCAATGCGCTCAGTCGAAAAGGGGCGTCACCTTTCTGCGAAGAAAGCACCACAAGCGGCTGGTCCTTGTATATGCCGGCGGGTCTCGTGATAATCCCCAGGCTTTCGTCGAAAAAGTAGAAATCCGGCAGGCAATCACAATTGGAGCCATTCATTACGGATACTCGTGCTACGATTGGAATGTCATCTTGTCTGTCAGGAATGTAGACGGATCTTCCGAAATTGATAACAATACTGCCTTTCTCCACGTCGTCGCGGCCGATAATCCCGCACCGGGGAATCCGACCGGGAGGCAAATAGAGCCCGAAATCGGCAAGGATGCGCTTTTCCAGGTACATGATGGACCTCATGAGACGAGCGCCTCCCGTGGCGGCATCAGCAGCCCATTGCTCGGAATTCATGTGGAGAAGAAGATAAGGATAGACAAAAGCATCATCATCCCCGTGATCTCCAAAGGTGAGTACGCTGTCCCGGTGCCCATCCAACGCTTCTTTGATCCGGTAGTTGGTTATTCCATGCGTCTTCAGAGTGATATTGTCCCCAACGTGGCCGCGAGGAAAGGTCCACATTCGTTCCGGCCTTGACAGGTACCAGTCC
>JAAZOO010000359.1 GCA_012797715.1 Geobacteraceae bacterium
GAGCGACCACCTGCCGATCCCGTACCGTCGACGACTGCTCAGGTACGGCGCCCTGTATCGCTTGTTCGGCCGGAGGGTGGTCCCTCCCCTATTCATTAACATATACGGAATGGTCGAACTCGGCGGCAGCGCCATGATCGGCATGAAAATCCCGCTGCTGCCTGGTTGCGGAGACCTCTGTTTTCCCGTCCCCCCCTTTCGGATACGGATTGTAGATGACACGGGAAAGGTAACGGGAAGCGGGCATGTGGGAGAATGCCAGGTACTGGGACCGGGAGTAACCAAAGGATATTGGAATAATCCCGAAGGAACAGACAGACTGATCACCGAAGACGGTTGGCTCCGGACCGGCGACCTGGCGCTTCGAAACCGTTTCGGCTTTTTCAGGATACTGGGGAGAAGCAAGGACAGGATCAAGTGCGGCGGCTATTCCGTATTTGCCGCAGATGTGGAAGAGGTTCTGGCGTCTCACCCTTCAATCGCCCATGCTGCGGTAGTGGGCGTTCCTCATCAGCAAAAAGGAGAAGTCCCGGTCGGTTTCGTTGAGATGCACGACGGCCTATCTCTCAGCGCTGAGGATATTCTCGCCTGGTGCCGCTCCCGGCTGGCGCCCTACAAGGCGCCCCGCAGCATCCACATCATGGCGCCCGGTGAAATACCCCGTGGAACAACGGAAAAGGTGCTGAAGCAGAAACTGCTGAAGCTCTATCAGAGAGATATTTCTCGCAGTTTAGAGCTTCAGGCAAAGCCTGACATGCCCGTCTGAAATCATCTTCCGCCAAAGGATACAGCATGGCCCACGTTCTCATAACCGGAGGGGCAGGTTTTATCGGATCCCATATTGCGGATCTGCTTGTCGACCATGGCCATTGCGTACGGATAATCGACCTGCTCGACCCTCAGATTCATGGTAACGGAAAAGGCTTTCCCAGGTACAGCAATCCCGCCGTAGAATGCATGCAGGGGGACGTTCGTAACCCTGCTGACATCAGGAAAGCGCTGCAGGGAATCGACGTCGTGTACCACTGTGCGTCCTTCACCGGTGTCGGTCAAAGCATGTATCAAATGCGCAGCTACCTGGACACGAACAGCACCGGCACAGCAACCCTCTTGGAAGCAATTGTCACGCAGTCTCTCCCGATCAAGAGATTTGTTCTGGCTTCATCACGGGCAGTCTACGGCGAGGGAACACATCACTGCCTGACTCATGGAATCCTTTACCCAGGGATGCGCAATCGTTGCGACATGGAAAGGGGGAGATTCGAGGTGTATTGCCCTTCGTGCGGCCAAGCCCTCGAAGCGCTTCCCACAGAAGAGGAGAGACCACTCACCCCCTTTTCACTCTATGGTTGGACGAAGAAACACCAGGAAGATCTCTGCCTCTATGCCGCCGACATTTTCGGATTGCCGGTAACGATTCTGCGTTTCTTCAATGTATACGGGTCCCGTCAATCTCTGAAAAACCCCTACACGGGGATCCTCTCCGTGTTCCACAGCCGAATCTCAGCCGGCCATCCCGTATCCATCTATGAACGGGGCATCCCCGGCAGAGACTTCATTCACGTGTCGGATGTGGCCAGGGCAAACCTGCTTGCCCTGGAAAAGAATGTCGCACCAGGAACATGCATCAATATCGGTACGGGAAAAATGGTGTCGGTTCGTGAAATTGCCGTGCTTCTGGGAGAGCGTCTGGGCACATCTCCGGAAATAATCGATACGGATGAATTCAGGGTCGGTGACGTATGCCGCTGCTATGCCGACTTGGCACGGGCGAAAAGCCTTCTCGGCTTTCATTCACATATCGACCTGGAACAGGGAATTGACGAGTTTGTCGGCTGGGCCCTTCGGGAAGAAACGGAGGATCTCTATCTGAAGGCTGTCGAAGAGCTCAAGAGCCATGGACTCTTCGGTCGTGTCAAGTGCGGTGAAACGGCATGAAATCAGCCACGAAAAAACGGTTGCGGATTCTTTTTATCGCAGAAGCGGTAGCACTCGCTCACCTTACCAGACCGCTGCTGCTTGCCCGTTCCCTTGACCCGGAGCAATACGACATTCACTTCGCCTGCGCGAACGGACATGAGCAGTTTCTGGAAGGAACGAATTTTGCCGTCACCTCGATTACAACCGTCCCATCACGACAATTCCTGATCGCCCTGGCCAAAGGTTTTCACACCTATAGTCCGAAGACCCTTCAGAACTATGTCGAGGACGATCTCCGTCTGCTGGACAAGGTTCAACCCGACCTGGTGGTTGGAGATATGCGTCAGACGCTGGGGGTAAGCGCCAAACTGCGCAAGATTCCCCATGTGGCCATTGCCAATTTCCATTGGAGCCCGCATGCGGCCATCAAGCGTTTTCCCGTCCCGGAAAACCCCCTGGAAAAGGCAATCGGACTAAGGGGGATGGGCATTCTGCTTCGCCTTTTTCAGCCGCTGTTGTTGGCGTTCTACGCCCGCCCGCTCAATCATGTCAGACGAAAGTACGGGCTTCCGCCTCTCGGTGACATGCGGCATGTCATGACCCATGGCGACTATACCCTGTATGCAGACATACCCGGCCTCTTCCCCAGCAGCGGAATGCCCCCCAACC
>JAAZOO010000360.1 GCA_012797715.1 Geobacteraceae bacterium
ATGTGCCCGCGGGCATCAAGGTTGTCAACCCGGCCTGCTTGAACTTCTCTCCGCCAGGGAAACGGCCGTTGACGGCGCTGCCCTGGAGCGGCTCGTGGAAGATGTCCTGTCAGTGGTCAATCGGGGAGGAAAGATCGCCCTGCTGGTCGGCCACAACGGTATCGGCTTCGGGAACGAGATTACACGCTTCGCCGAACTGGTGGACGCCGAGATCGTTACCACGCCCCGCGGCAAGGCAGCCATCAACCCCTACCATCCCCTGGCGCGCGGAGTGTTCGGCTGCGCCGGTCATGCCTCTGCACGACGGGCGCTGAGCGATGACACAGTGGAGCTGATCCTCGCGGTGGGCACCAATCTGGGCGAGTGGTCAACCAGTAGGTGGGACCCCATCCTCATGAACGACCGGATGATCCACATCCATAACGACCGGAAATGCTTCGTCCGTTCCCCCATGGCCCGTCTCCATGTGGAGGGCGCCATCGGAGAGGTCTTCGCCAGCTTGAACGACCGCATTGCAGGGGAACTGGGGTCGTCCGCCGCCACGTCCTTCGACCCGGATGCCGCGGCACAGGCCTCCTATGTGCCCGCGGGCATCAAGGTTGTCAACCCGGCCTGCTGCGCCCCGGCGGAAGGCGCCGGCCTCCTCAAGGCGCCTCAGGTCTACACGGAACTGATCCGGCGTCTGCCGCGGGAGACCCGTTTCTTCGTCGACAACAGCAACAGCGTTCCCTGGTCCATCCACTACTTCTTCCATCCCCGGCCGGAAAGCTACCACCTCTCCATCGAGTTCGCCACCATGGCCTGGGCCGTGGGCGCGGCGGTGGGCGGCGCGTTCGGCGACCGCCGTGCGCCGTCGGTGTGCATCGCCGGTGACGGCTGCTACCTCATGAGCGGCCAGGAGATCACCGTGGCGGTGGAGCAGGGCCTGCCGGTTATCTTCGTAGTGCTGAGCGACCAGGGATACGGCCTGATCCGGCACGGTCACCGGGCGCTGGGCAAGGAGCGGGTCGATTTTGACATCCCGCCGGTGGATTTCGCCATGATGGCCCGCGCCGCCGGCGCCGAGGCCCATACCATCCGCGAGGCAGGGGATTTCGACCTCATCGACTGGCAGGCCCTTGCGACCCGCCAGGGGCCGACCCTTCTGGATGTGATGATTGATCCGGAGGAGAGGCCGCCGCTGGCCATGGCGTAACTTGCTGTTTCCTTCGGTTCTTTTCCCGGAGCAGGCTTTTTTGGGAACTTTTTTCTCCCGCTCCTGTCCAATGGAGCAGAAACGGGTGGCATCCGCCCGGAACGGAAGGAGGAATGACTATGAAAAAGCTTCTGATTCTGATTCTGCTGACGGTCGCGGTCTGTGCGGGGGGCGTCGGCGCGGCGCCGTCCGGAGAGGCGAAGATATCCGGCGGAGAGGGCGAGGACCGCACCCTTTCCCCCTATTTCTTCGTGAAGAGCGACGACCCGGCAGTGGACCGGCTTCCCCTCAAATCCACCTCTGCCGCGGTCGACATCACCGGGGTGATTGCCGATGTGCGGGTCACCCAGGTCTACAAGAACGAGTGGAAGCGCACGCTGGAAGCGATCTACGTCTTCCCCGGTTCGACCCGGGCCGCCGTGTACGGCATGAAAATGACCATCGGCGACCGGACCATCGTGGCGAAGATCCGTGAAAGGGAGCAGGCGCGCAAGGAATACGAGCAGGCGAAACAGCAGGGGAAGAGCGCCTCCCTCCTGGAGCAGCAGCGCCCCAATGTCTTCCAGATGAACGTGGCCAATATCCGGCCGGGCGACGAGATCCGGGTGGAGCTTTCCTACACGGAAATGCTGACCCCTGAGTCCGGGGAATACCAATTCGTGTATCCCACCGTGGTCGGGCCGCGCTACTCCAGCCGGCCTGCAGCCAGCGCCCCCCCTTCGGAAAAATGGGTGGCAAGCCCCTACCTCCACGAGGGAAAGGAGCCGCCCTACACATTCGATCTGAAGGTGAAACTGGCGTCCGGCATCCCCTTGAAGGAGATTGCATCCTCGTCCCACACGGTTGACATTTCCTATAGCGGGCCGTACCGCGCCGCGGTGCGGCTCTCTCCCCGGGACAAGGCCGGCGGCAACCGCGATTTCATCCTCAGGTACCGCCTCGCGGGCGGTGCGGTGGAGTCCGGCCTGCTCCTGTCCAGGGGAAAGACGGAAAATTTCTTCCTCCTCATGGTGGAACCGCCGAAACGGGTCATGGTCGAACAGATTCCGCCCCGGGAATACATCTTCATCGTGGATGTCTCCGGCTCCATGCACGGCTTTCCCCTGGAGATATCCAAGAAGCTGCTGCGTGACCTGATCGGCGGATTGCGGCCCTCCGACCGCTTCAACGTCCTCCTTTTCTCCGGCGGTTCCTCTCTGATGGCGGAACAATCCCTGCCCGCGACCGGTGAAAACCTGGCCAGGGCGCTGGATGTCATCGATCGCCAGCAGGGGGGCGGCGGCACCGAACTCCTCCCGGCGATGAAACGGGCGCTGGCGCTGCCGAAGACACCTGGGTTCTCCCGGACGCTTGTCATCGCCACGGACGGCTACGTGAGCGTTGAGACGGAAACCTTCGACCTGATCCGGGAGAGCCTCGGGGACGCCAACCTGTTCTCCTTCGGCATCGGTTCCAGCGTGAACCGGTTCCTGCTGGAAGGGATGGCCCGGGCCGGGATGGGCGAACCGTCCATCATCACCAAGCCTGATGAGGCCGCAAAGGCTGCCGATCGGTTCCGCTCCTATATCGAGTCGCCGGTGCTGGCCCGCGTGAGGGTCGATTTCGACGGGTTCCAGACCTATGACGTGGAACCGCCGTCCATCCCCGACGTGCTGGCGGAGCGGCCGGTGGTGGTGTTCGGCAAGTGGCGCGGCCCGTTGAAGGGAACCATAACGGTGCGCGGCCTGGCCGGTAACGGGGCGTACGAGAAGAGGATCGACGTGAACAGTGCCGGGCGTCCGGAGGGGGACGGAGCCCTCCGCTACCTGTGGGCGCGGCACCGCATCGCCCTCTTGGCCGATTACGAAAACCTGCGTCACGATGACAAACGGGTAAAGGAGATCACTTCCCTCGGCCTCGCCTACAACCTCCTCACCCGCTACACCTCCTTCGTGGCCATCGACAGCCGGGTGCGGCGCACGGGAGGCGATGCCACCACCGTGCAGCAGCCGTTGCCGCTGCCGGAAGGTGTCTCCGATCTGGCAGTGGGCGGGATGGGTGCCCCGGCCATGATGAAGTCCATGGCTCCCCTGGCCCCGCCCCCACCGATGCCCATGCGTGATTCGGCCAAACGGGAAGAGAAGGCCCCGGTCGCGCAGGTTCCCGCGGAAAAGCAGGCATCCGTTTCCATCGGCGCCAGGGGGGTGAAGTGGGAGGGCGCACGGCCGAATCGGGCACTCCTTGCAGGAAAGGAAGCCTGGAACCCGTACCTGGCGGACCTTGCCGCCTTGTATGCCGAATACCTGCGGAAGCACCCCGGTGTGGGCTGCACGGTCATCCTCCGCCTGACGGTCGGGAGCGACGGTACGGTGCGGAAGGCGGAGATACCCGCCAGCGACGTGAAGCATGCCGCACTGGAGCAGGGTATCCTGGAGCGAGCCCGGAAGTGGACCTTCCCTCCATCCGGAGGCAGGGTTGATACGGTCTTTGTCGTGTCTCTGGATCTGAAGCCGTAGGAAGGCCGAATGCCCCGGCAAAAAAGGTGACGGTTTTCCGCACATGCGGTCCGTCACCTTTTCGTGCAACAAACTCCTTTTCCCCTACTGATTTTTCCCGTTCCGTTTGTCATGCCAGTTTTCCTCTTGA
>JAAZOO010000361.1 GCA_012797715.1 Geobacteraceae bacterium
ACTGTCTGTTAGTTTCTCAGAAGATGGATAAGCAAAAAGTCAGGAAATATTGGGAGGAAGAAGCAGAAGAGGCGCTGAAGGTTGCCACCCATTTATTGGAAAAGGGTGATTATTCGTATGCTCTGTTTTTTGGTCATCTTGCAGTCGAGAAGCTATTAAAGGCGCTTTACGTTTCCCGGAAGGGCGAGCAAGCACCGTATTCCCACAACCTGATGCGCCTCGCTGAAGGCGCGGGCATAGAATTGTCCGAGACGCGCATAACACAACTTATCACGGTCACTGCATACAATCTCGAATCGAGATATCCCGACGAGAAAAGAAGCTTCAGGGAAAAATGCACAGAGGACTTCACGAAGAACGAACTTTCGGCGATCAAGGAGATCTTTATATGGTTGAAGTCAATGCTCAAATCGTGAGAACGGTCAGGAAATTCCTGAAGACACTCGGCGAACAGGGCATCAAGGTCGAAACAGCGTATATCTTCGGATCCTACGCTGCGGGAAAAGAGAATCAATGGAGCGATATAGATGTGGCCGTGATATCGTCCGATATCTCTGACGATCGCCTTAGTGAAAGAATCCGGCTGGCAAGGGTGTCATATGGGATCGATAGACGCCTGGAGCCCGTACCATTCAGACCCGAAGCCTTTGTCGATGAAGATCCTCTCGCCTGGGAAATCAAAAGAAAGGGCCTGCGGATAGCCGTATAGATACAAGAATTCATGGAGCCTGACGGCAAAAGATCATTCCCCGAAGAATGTGAAGATGTGAAGGATGCCCTGGAAGTGTTCCGCTTCCCCGAAATACCGAAAAGTACCAACGTCTGAAAAATGATCATCCCTTTGTGCCGAAACGCCGTTTCGCGCATACACTCCCTCGAGCGTGGTCTTCGACAACGCTCGAAGCCGCGAGTCGCGAAAGGCTCCCTCTCGGCACAGTATCAAGAGGCGTGCTATCTCAGGGTTTCCACCAAGCAGAATATGTATGTCTGGACTCGTGTGTGTTGTAACTAGTAAGAACTATGGACAAACATGCGGAGGGATCCTGGGTTTCTTGCTTTCCTGGGAACGTCCCGGATAACCCGATGTTGGCGATATGCGGCAAAGTCATGTCTGCGGACGGCCAGTCTGCAACCCGCACCGACCTTTGTTCGCACCGTCTTTTTGCTTCTAACCTGAAACTTGAGACCTGCAACCTGCGACCGTTTCTCCTGGGTGTGATCCGAAGCGTGGCTGCACGGGGATGAGGCCACGGGCCCTCACGACCTGCTGGAACTGGAAGTGGGTATTTGAGCTACTGTTCAGGCAGTCTTTCTTTCGAGGAATTTGACTTCAGTTTCGATGCGCTTCTTTGATCCGTCATGGTCCCCTGTTGTGGTACGAAAGATCCGCCATTCGATCAGGGTTCCCAGGTCAGGTGATCCATTTTCGTCTGATGTTCGCGAGGCTTATCAGGAAAAGGCCCACGCAGAACGCTCCGAGGAGGGACAGGTCGAGGGTGAAGGGCATGGAGTGTCCGCCGTGCACGGCCCCGTGCAGTACATCCACCCCGTAGGTGAGGGGCAGGACATACGAGAGGGGTTTTAGAAAAACCGGCAGCTTCTCGATGGGAAAGAAAAGGCCGCAGAGGAAAACCATGGGGAAACGAAAGAAATTCGAGAAGGTCTGCGCCTCAAACACCTCGCTGACGGAAACGGCGATGAAAAGCCCGAGGAAGGTGGAGGCCACGGCGATCATGAAAACAGCGGGGATGAAAACGCCCCAGGAGACCCGGGACAGGTCGGTCAGAAAGGCTGCCATGGCGACAGGCACAAAGGCATTGACCACGCCGAAAAGGATGGCCCCGCTCGTCTTCGCCAGCATAAGGAGCTCAAGTGGTATCGGCGCCAGCAGGAGCCGCTCGAAGGAACGGTTCTTCTTTTCGAAGGTCACCGTAACCGATAACATCGATGTCGTACCGAAGAGAATGGAAGGGGCTGCCACGCCGGGGAGCAAGGTCATTATCCCTTCCAGGCCGCTGCCGGACTTGATGAAGAACATTCCCGTCCACGCGAAAGGGAAGATAAGCCCCCAGCTGACGTTCGGCGGTTTCAGGTAATAGGTCCGCATGTCCTTGACGAGGATGTTCCAAAAGGCGATCCAGAGCTTCACTGTCCTCCTCCCGCCTTTTCCTTCTCTTTGCGCATGGCGTCAACCTCGACACCGGTGATTCGCACGAAAACGTCCTCGAGGGACGGCCGCATCCTCCTCGCCTCAGCGACTTCCACCCCATGATCCTCCAGGAAACGAACGAGGGGACCCACGGGAACGGGCTCGCCCGCCTCCACCCGGATCGATCCCTGACCCCGGGTCGTGAATTCGAGACCGGGAAAGGACTCCATGAGCCTCTCCCGTATATCGTCGGGCATACTCGCGCAGGAGACGTGCACGACATGTTTTTCCCTGACGGGCTGGATC
>JAAZOO010000362.1 GCA_012797715.1 Geobacteraceae bacterium
CCAGCGCGTGCCCGCGGAAGGCGAGGACCCCCGGGGAAGCCACGAGATCCTCATCGCCCTTGCGGAAAAGAGACAGAAAAAGGCCGCACGCCTGAAAAAAAGGAAGGCCCGGGGCGTCGGAGGAAGGAACCTGCGGTAAAGAGGGGAGAAAAGCATGACAAAAGAACTGTACGTGGGCAACCTGCCCCAGGAAGCGGGCGAAGAAGATCTGAAAAGGCTGTTTTCCGTGGCAGGCACCGTCACATCGGTCCACATCATCACCGATCCCGAGAGCGGCTCCTCCAAGGGATGCGCCTACGTGCGCATGGCAACGGTTGAGGATGCCAGGGAGGCAATCGAATCCCTGAATGAAGCCCTCATGGGAAATCGTATCATTACCGTAAGCGAGGCGCGGCCCCAGCAGCGGAAGACGGCGCCTGCGGGCGCACGGAACGTGAAACACCGGAACACCGGAAGGTTTCCAGGAGGGAAAAAGTGAGGGGACGCAAGGGCATGCCGGAAAAGGCCATCAGGAAGCCAGGTCATGGATGGTCCCCCGGCGGGAAGAATCAGCCGTCCCCAGCGTCTGCCGGATTCGGCTGATGAATTCACCGGGCCGCAACGGCTTCTGGATGAAACCATTCTCCCCCCGCTTCTGCAGGTCGGCGTCCAGGAAATCTCCTGCATACCCGCTCACGAACAGGATTTTCACATCCGGCCGGACCTTCACAATCTCCTCGCAGGCTTGCCTGCCGTTCATGCGCGGCATTATAACGTCAAGCAGCACAGCATCGATTCCATCGCGGTTTTCCATGAACCGCGCCACCGCCTCGACACCATTCTCCGCCTCGATGACCCGATAGCCGTTCTCCACGAGGATGGCTTTCATCAAGGCGCGCACGGCGTCCTCGTCCTCTGCCACGAGAATCGTGCCGTCCCCCCGGGGGACAGGGGCTTCAACTCCGGCTTCCCTATCGTCCGGAGCGCCTTCCACCAGCGGCAGATGAACGGTGAATGTCGTACCGCGCCCCGGCTCGCTCCGGACACTGATAAAACCGTTGTGCTGCCGGACGATCCCGTAGACCACGGCAAGACCCAGGCCCGTCCCCTTTCCCACTTCCTTGGTGGTGAAAAAAGGTTCGAAAATCCGCTCCCGGACCCCTTCGTCCAGACCGGAACCTGTGTCCGCAACGGACAGCAGGGCATAGTCTCCGCAAGGCACATCCCCACCGGGACTCCCCCCTGGGCACTCGATGCGGCTCGTATCCGTCGAAATCAGGATACTGCCCGCTCCGGAAATGGCGTCCCGCGCATTGGCCGCCAGATTCATGAGAATCTGGGACAGCCGCACCTCATCGGCCAGCACCACCGGCGAGGTCTCTGCCAGACGGTACGTGATCTCGACATCCCCACAGACCAGCCGGCTCAGGAGATCCGAGGAATTACGCACTACGTCGTTCAGGGAGAGGCGGCGCAGCTCCACAACCTCTTCCCGGCTGAAGGCGAGAAGCCGCTGGGTGAGCGCGGCAGCCCGTTCCGCCGCCATTGTTATCTGTTCGACGTGGGCAAGCAAATCCCGTTGATCCGCCAGCCGGCTCTCGAGAAGGTAGGCCCTGCCGATGATGGTTGTGAGGATGTTGTTGAAATCGTGCGCGACCCCTCCGGCCAGCTGGCCGACGGCCTCCATTTTCTGTGATCTGGTGAGCTGCTCCTCCAGGAGCTTCCTGTGGGTAATGTCCGAATGAGTGCCCACAATCCGGAGCGGCTCCCCCCTCTCGTTGCGGGCCATGACCTTGCCGCGGGAAAGCACCCACTTGTAGGATCCGTCCCGGCACCGGATACGGAACTCCGCCACGTAGACGGGAACCTCACCCCGCAGGTGGCGTTGCGCTTCTTCCAGGACCCGTTCCCGGTCGTCCGGATGCACTCGATTCAGCCACGCATCAAAGGAATCCCCTATCTCGTCAGGCTCATAGCCGAGCATTCGTTTGCACTGATCGGAATAATAATTTTTGCCCGTGCGGATATCATTGTCCCATACACCGTCACCGCTTCCTTCCAAGGCAAACTGCCAACGCTCCTCGCTCTCCCTCAACGCCTCTGCCGTTTGATCCCGCTTGTGACGACCCGCCATCAACTTTCCCAGGAGCACCGTTGCCACGGGATACACCGTCATGACGGGCAGACCGATACGGAGCATCGTCTCGGCCACCAGGCCTCCGGGGAGCAGCAGCATGAGAGACATCATGACCGCATGGACAAAAAGGCCGAAGACATAGAAATCCAGAAACGAAAAATCTTCCGGGGCCGTCCTCCTCAGCCGGCGCCACAGCATGCCGATTCCTCCGGTTGCCGCGATGACCGCAATTCCCACCAGGGTTCCGCTCCCCCCCAGATAGAAACGGTACGCTCCGGTCATACCCATGGCGACAGCAGTGGCAACCGGCCCGAAGAAGAGCCCCGATACGCAGAGCAGTACGGAACGCGTGTCGAAGATGATCCCCGAATACCACTGCAGGGGATTCAACATCACGGCTACGCCGATGACGCCGAGAATGAATCCGGAAACGGCATCCCTCACCGCCGGACGGACGGGTTCCCGGCTTAGCGCCACCGTGTCGTAGAGCAGGCACATGGCAAGGAGCAGCGCGGCATTGTTGAGCAGGCCCTTCAGTATTGTCGTATCCATCGTATGACTGTCACCCCGTTTCCCACGGGAAAGCAAAATGCCATTTCATGGGGAGCCGGCATGCCGCGGGGCCGATTCCCTCCCGTGCGAGTCGCCGCAGAAACGGGCGGAGAACGGCACGGCTGCTAATGACTTCCCCTCCTCTCGGGACCCCGGTACACAATTTTGCGAATGGGGTCCTCCCCTATCCTGACCCAGCCGCTCGATCTCTTGAACGCCTTGATCTTGTTGGTGCTTATAAGCTCATTGAGCATCCTGTCTTCAACCATATCATAGGAGTCATCGGCATAGATGACGGGTATCAGCACGAAACAGACCCTCCCCTGCGCATGAAGTAGTACCCAGTATAATCACTTTCTTCGGTTTTACAAAAGAGCGCTGTGGAAAGTGCCCCGCACACCTCTCGTTGCGACACGACGTGATCCCGTGGGGACCAAAAGAAAAAACGGCTTCCCGCCTTTTTCCGGGCACAACCTCGCCCCGAAACAATGGCAGGGGAAACCGTTTTCCCGGCGAGCGGGCGCACGTACCGGATACTCTCCGCTCCTTGGCAGCGGAACCGCTGCTTCAGCGAATCGTGAACTTCACCCATTCATCATGGGATTTCAGGTAGTCCGACAGCGAAGAATCCGTCACGGAATCACCGTTTTTCGTTATTTTTCCGAACCCTTGCCAGAAATCATCCGCAAAACGGTCAAAAAAGGATGCCAGGACACCGGTTTTCACGTAGACACCCCGTCGCAGGAACGATTCACCCAGATCCGCCATCACCTTGTTGAACAGCTTCACCTGGATGACACCCGGGGTTTTCCCCGCACCCTGCCCCTCCTCGTGATAGGTGATGCCGGCCCGCATCCACGACAGGCCGCCCTGGCGCATGGATGCCCCCACCAGGCCCGGCATGGCTGCGGAAAGCGCCATGGTTGCCCCGTCTTTCACAATGGCTTCATCAAGGTCGTCCACCGGACTGTTGTCCAGGAAGAAAACCTTTATCTCACCCTTCACGTAGTCGGGCGAGATACCGAACTGCTCGCAGAGCACGTTCCGCATGGTGCACCCGGCCTCGATCCTCACGAAACAGTCTTTCTGGATGAGCGTGCACAGACGGGGGACCTGCCCCGCCGAGGTTTCCATGACGATTCCACCCGCCTCGTCTGCCTGGGTTACGTCCGCCATTGCCGGCACCTGTTGCTTCTGCATAGGATTCCCCTTTTCCGCAGGATGGCCGTCCGCGGACAAGCCGGAACGCCGCCCCCGCTCTTCATGTGCTCACCGCACTGCCTTCTGGAAAAAAAATTCGATGAAGTTCCGTAACGGCGCCGATGATTTCATCACCTTGGAAATCAGCAGCGCTCCTTCGAACCCGGAAATGAATACCTGGGCTAAGAGCTCGGGGGAGGTCTCTTTCGGGATTTCCCCCGAGCTTTGCGCCTCCCGGAGGCACTGCTCGAAATGCCGCATCCAGGCCCGGAATATCCCGTCGAGACGCATCCTGAAATCCTCGTTCTGGTCGGCCAGTTCCTGACCCAGGTTGGCCACGAGGCACCCGACGCTGCAATTGTTGTCTTCGAACCTTACCACCAGGCTTTCCACGCACGTTCTGAAACGGGCCAGGGGGGACAGGGAATCATCGGAAAGCATGGTGGCGAAGATCCGGTCGATGCCGGTGGCAAAGTGTTCGAGGACCTGGAGGCCGAAGTCCTGTTTGCTGGAAAAGTAGTGGTAGAAGGATCCCTTGGGCACACCTGCCTGCTTGAGGATCGCCTCGATGCCGGTGGAATTGAACCCGTGGCGGGATATGATAGCCATTCCTGCCCGGATGATCTCTTTTCGGGTATCTTTGGTCGCCACGCAGGAAAAATAGACCGGTCGTCTAGAAAAGTCAAGCAGTGTATGGTGTGAGAAAGCTCACCATCGAAACGCGAGTCTCGGAGTCAGCGCGCCGTCA
>JAAZOO010000363.1 GCA_012797715.1 Geobacteraceae bacterium
AGGAGGGGATCTCCTGGCACTACCTGGAGGACGAGAACGAGATGGTGTCGTCGGCCTGGGCGGACGACTGGACCGATGCGGCGGCAGGGGCGGGATTCCCTGTCGTTGATGTGTGGACGACAGATGCCCTCTACCGGGAGACGGAGAAAAAGATCGAGGCCTGCATCGAACGGGGAATATCGGCGGTGGAGATGGAAGTGGCATCCTTTTACTCCGTCGCCAGGGCAAAGGGCCTGAAAGCAGTCGCCTTCCTCGTCGTTTCCGACCTCTTTAATAATAATGGTACGTGGACAAACGGCTTCCACACCAGGGCCTTCAGGGAAGGCGTGAAAAAGCTGTCCCGCTTCATCAACGAAAAGGCAGTCCTCTGACCATCACACAGGGAAACCCCGGCTTTTCCCTGAAAATATTTCCCAAAAGGAAATTTTTTCCCAGCAAAAGGGAAAATAACAGTCTCAGGTCTCAAGTCTCAGGTTGAAGACCTTTGAAGACAGAAAGACCCATTCCCCCGTCATTCCTGCACCCTCTCCCCCGTCATTCCTGCACCCTCTCCCCCGTCATTCCGGCGAAGGCCGGAATCCAGGAAATACGCGCAGTTACAGACCAGTGTCCGGACCCGGGGAGAAAAACCGGCGAGACGGCAGACGCATCGTCTATTGAACAAGCAGGCTCGTTGCCACACCACCCGCTCTCCTGGATTCCGGCCTAAAGCCGGAATGACGGGGGAACAGGAACCGGATTCGAAAACGGGTTCATCACGGTCCCGTTCAGGCAATTCAAACAAGCCGCCCCAACCGCCCCCAACGGTTCCAACGGTTCCAACAGTTCAAACGGTTCAAGCGGTTCAAGCGGTTCAAACGGTCTTTTCTGGCACACGTATTGCACTATCCCCGGCATGAGCTTTTTTGTGACAGTCGCCGGCAAGTACGTGAATGAGAAGAGGCTGGACATCATCGCCAACAACCTGGCCAACGCTCAAACCGCGGGATTCAAGGCCTCACGGCCCGTCTTCGAGATGATCTCCACGGCGCAGGATGAGACGGGTGGATCGGGATTGCTGAAGAATTCCTATGTCAACCTTTCCGACACCTATATCGATTTTTCTGACGCTTCCATAGTGGAAAGCGGCGCCAAGCTGGACATGGCCATCCTGGGTCCCGGATTTTTTTCCGTGATGACCCCGGAGGGGGTCCAGTACACGCGCAACGGGCAGTTCATGCTCGACAAGTCAAGCCGGCTCGTAACCATGGGCGGAGACCCCGTCATGGGCAAGGGCGGCGAGATCACCATCAATGTCACCGACGGCAAAGAGATACTCATCGAGAGCGATGGCTCCATATACCTGGGAAAGGACCTGGTGGACACCATCAAGGTTGTCGAGTTCAAGGACATGAAGGGCCTGAAACCGGTGAGCAAGAGCAACTTCACCTACACCGGCACCGATGCCGGGGAGACGCCGAAGGTGTACACGGTGCGGCAGGGTTCCTACGAGACCTCGAACGTCAACGTTGTCCTTGAAATGGTGGACCTCATAGCCACCATGAGGGCCTTCGAGTGCTACACGAAGATAGACCAGATGTTTTCCGACATCAACAGCAAGCTGACAGAGCTGGCGAAATTTTAGGAGGAACATATTATGATACGGGCGTTATGGACAGCGGGAACGGGCATGAACGTGCAGCAGACGAATCTCGACGTCATCGCCAACAATATCGCCAACGTCAACACGAACGGCTTTAAAAAGAGCCGCGCCGATTTCCATGACCTCATGTATCAGACGTTGAGACTGCAGGGCGCCAGAACCGAAGGCGGCGGAATGGTCCCCACGGGCATCCAGATAGGTCTCGGGGCCATGCTCTCATCGGTGCAGAAGGTCTTCCAGCAGGGCGATTACCAGAGAACCGACAACGAGCTCGATATAGCCATAGAAGGCAACGGTTTCCTTCAGGTGAACCTTCCCTCCGGCGACAAGGCCTACACCAGGGCGGGTGCCTTGAAGACCGACGCCGACGGCAAGATAGTGACCAGCGACGGTTACACCATCGAGCCGAACCTCACTATACCCGCGAAGACAACGAGCATATCCATAGAGAGCGACGGAACGGTGACGGTCCAGATCCAGGGCCAGTCATCACCCCAGCAGATAGGCCGGCTTGAGCTTGCCAACTTCATCAACCCCACGGGGCTTCGGGCCATAGGCAAGAACCTTTTCATGGAAAGCGACGCGAGCGGTTCACCCACCACGGGCAGGCCGGGAGAGAACGGCATGGGCACGGTCCTCCAGGGCTTTCTCGAAATGTCCAACGTCAACGTCATGCAGGAGATGATCAACATGATCATCGGCCAGCGGGCCTACGAGGTCAACTCGAAGGCCATCCAGGCGGCGGACGAGATGCTTCAGATGACCAACAACCTGAGGAGATAGCGTGGATACCCCGATAAGCACAAACCGTGATGGAAAGATCCTCTGCGGACCGGGGGCGGAAAAGGGTCTGTGCGTTACCCTTCTGATACTGTTCTTTCTTCTCGCCGCCGCGGCAGGATCCTTAAGGACGGTACATGCCGCCGGCGAATCCGCGGCGGAAGCCAGGGTGATCAGGTTTGTCAAGGAGATCTATCCCGGAGGCGACGCCGTCCGGGTGAAGTTGACGACGCTTCCCGCCCAGCTCAGGGAGAATGTGAAGATCGTCAACCTCAGCTTCGTACGTATACCCGATGTCAGCGGTGACGGTGTCTGCTCTGTCGAGATCGAGACCGCTCCCGGCAGGCTGCGGACCGTGCAGGTGCCCTTCAGGGTGTTTTCGAAGCGTGAGCTTTACGTGCTGAAAGCGGCGGGGCAAAAGGGCGATACCATCGGCCCGAAGGACGTTGCGGTCCGTGAGA
>JAAZOO010000364.1 GCA_012797715.1 Geobacteraceae bacterium
CATGTCGAAGGTCTCGCCGTTGCTCGTGGGCCCGCCGTGCTCTTCTGCGCCGTACCAGGAGGCAAGCCCCTCCTCCCGGTACCCTTCTGCGCGCAGAAGGGGCACATAGCGCTCGCCGTTCACGGAATAGGGACGCTGCCAGGGGCGGAGACCGGCCGGTCCCGGCTCCACCGCGACCCTGCGGCCCGTCGTGCCGCAGGCGGCGAGCAGAAGGCAGAGAAAAAGGAGGGGGAAGCCTGTCACGCGCATGGGGCACAGTATACGGAGAGCGAGAGGGAATGCAAGAGCCTTGTGCAGGGACGGAACAGGGAAATGAGAATTATTTTTTATTCATGAATAAAAAAACACTAAAGCGCGGCGAATGACAGCCGATATGGTGAAGTAATTCACGATAATGCTTTTTTGGGGAGCCTCTTCCAAGCAGTGCAGGGAAGCTTCCCGTCGTGTCTCGTTTTTTTGTGCCGGGGGAGATAGATGCGTAACGGTTTTCGAGGCAAAAAAAAGAAAAGGAGCGCCGCCATGAAATGCATCGCCAATCTGAAAATCGCAACGAAGCTTATGGGAGGGTTCGGCCTCATCGCCCTGATTGCCGGTGTCATCGGCTTTACCGGGGTTTCCAACATCATGGGCATCAACAGGGCCGACAGGGTTCTCTATGAACGGATGACCGTCCCCATTGCCCAGCTGGGGGAAATTTCCACCGCCTTCGAGCGGGTTCGGGTCAATCTCGCCAAGGTTCTCATCGTTTCCCAAACACGGGAAAAGGACCAATACGAACGGCAGATACAGGACCTGAGCGCCACCATAACCAGAATCAGCGGAGAGTTGGAAAAAAACCTGTCAGGAGTGACGGAGAGGGAGCTCTTCAAACAGTTCACCGACAGCAGGGCCGTGTTCCGGCCCCTCATTTCCCGCATCATCCAGCTCTCCAAATCGGGCAGGGAGGAACAGGCCGCGGCGCTCTACAACAACGAGGCAGTGGCTGCTGCAAGCGCCGAACGGACCGCCATCGAAAAACTGGTGGCGGCCAAGGTCTCGGCCGCCAGGGAGACGGCCGAAAAGAACGCCGCGACCGGAAGGAACGCGGTTGCCGTGAGTCTTGCCCTCACCGTCATCGGCTTTGTTCTCGCCATTGCCTGCGGATTCGCCATGGCCCGCCATATCTGCCGCCCCCTCCGGGAAGGGGTGCTTTTCGCGGAAGCGGTTGCCTCCGGAGACCTGACCCGCACCCTGTACGCGGATCGCGGCGATGAGATCGGCAGCCTGGCGAGAGCGCTGAATGCCATGTCCGATGAACTGCGCAACGTGATCAACAAGATGGTGGACACATCCAACACCGTATCCGCCGCAGCGAACCAGCTTTCCGGCGCCTCGCTGCAGATGGCGACCGGAACGGAGGAAGTGGCAGCCCAGACCGCAACGGTTGCCGTGGCAAGCGAGCAGATGTCCGCAACCGCCACCGAGATCGCCAAGAATTGCATCCGCGCCGCAGAGAGCGCCAGGCACGCCAACGAAACCGCAGTTCACGGGGAAGGTGTCGTTGAGGAGACCATTTCCGTCATGAGCAGAATCTCCCTGCGGGTCAACGAGTCGTCCCAGACCGTGGAGACCCTCGGCTCCCGTTCGGAGCAGATAGGCGAGATCATCGGCACCATCGAGGACATCGCCGATCAGACCAACCTGCTCGCCCTGAACGCTGCCATCGAGGCGGCGCGGGCCGGAGAACAGGGAAGGGGATTCGCGGTGGTGGCCGACGAGGTGCGGGCGCTCGCGGAGAGAACGACACGGGCGACACGGGAGATCGGCGCAATGATCAAGGCAATCCAGGACGAGACGCGGGGCGCGGTCTCCTCCATGCTCGAAGGGGTCCGGGAAGTGGAAACGGGCACGAGCGAAGCAGCCAAGTCCGGTGACTCCCTGAAGGAGATACTGAACCAGATCAATGCCGTCGCCATGGAGGTGAGCCAGATAGCCTCCGCTGCGGAGGAGCAGACCGCCACCATCACCGAAATATCGGGCAACATCAGCCAGATAACCGAAGTTGTCCACGAAACCGCCAGGGGAGCCCAGGAATCAGCCGACGCCGCGCGGCAGCTTGCGGGAATGGCGCAGGAACTGCAGGTGTTGGCCGGGCACTTCAGGCTGGAGGCAGCCTAGCAGGCCCGTGAGGGGTTTCCCCACCCCGCCGGGGACGCCGCGGTACCCGCAGGGTGCGGCGGCGTCCCCGGCGGGGCCCTGCGGCCGGTATGAATCCCGGGAATCTTTTCCTTCCGTTCACCCTCCCCTCTCCCAAATGTCTTGCCATGACCGCGGTTATGGGATACATAATCCCTGCGGCGGAACAGGGTTCGAACCCGGGGTGTCCCCTCGAGCCGTCACCCGCCGATTCCCTGGGATCCCTTCCCCTGCAGAGAGGAAATACCGTGAATGTGTGGCACGTGATGCTCATCTTCGGCGCCGGTCTCGCCAGCGGCGCACTCGTCCCCCCCCTCGCCCGGATGATGGAATCCCGGGGGATGGACTTCTTCCTCCAGGGGATAGGCCGGGTTGCCGCATACCCCTTTGTCCTGGCGGGGAGACTCGTCCGCCGGCTCCGGCCGTCGCAGGAGAACTCCCAGGCCCCTCCCGTGGAGGGACACCCCCGTATCGACCCGCGCGAGCAGCAGATAAGCGACACCGCCCAGACCGTCCGCAGCATCCTGCTCAGTCTGGCAACCGTCATCCAGCGGACCGATCAGGCGGCAAGCGATTCCTCCCAGGCCTTGGGAGGCGTCAGAGACACCATCGACCGGATGCGGCTCCCCCACGACCTGGTTGAGGTCCACTCCCTGCTTCTCGCCGAGATCGACCGGGTAATCTCCAGCAACAGCGCACTCAAGCGGGAACTGGCCCATTCCCGGGAGGTCCTCGCCACGCAGCGGCAGCAAATCGAAAGCCTCAAGAGCGCGGTCCGCATCGACGGCATGACCCAGCTTGCCAACCGGGTCTGTTTCGACGAAAAACTGACGGAGATGATCCGGCTCCTGGACCGCTATGAAGAAACCTTTTCCCTGCTGATGATTGATGTGGATAATTTCAAGACTATCAACGACACTCACGGTCACCAGGGAGGTGACCGGGTACTGAAGGGGGTGGCGTACAAGATCAGGTCAACCGTGCGGCAGACCGATTTCGTCGCCCGTTTCGGCGGCGACGA
>JAAZOO010000365.1 GCA_012797715.1 Geobacteraceae bacterium
AGGTCGGCGCAGTGGAATATAGCCAACAGATGGCGCACCGACTTGGTATAGCCCGTCAGGTCGACGCAATACTCGCTGCTGCAGTGCTCCGTGACCGCCCTGCCGTATTCCTTGTCCTGCGGCAGGCCGATAACTCCCACCGCATACCCGTCCCGCAGCAGTTCCTCACTGAGACGGACATAGGAAGACAGCGGCCACGCCCTGATGGGGAGGATTCCGCCGCTGGGGTTCACCAGAACTAATCTCTTGCCCCGCAGAGCCGGAAAATCTGCCCTCAGTTGCTCGCGGATACCGTTCAGCTCATGGTCCTCGAAGCGCACGGGAGGCGGCAGCAGGAATCGCATGTCTCCGCTCTCCTTGGCCTTGGGAACCGTCCCGGAATCGATGGCGGCGGCCATGGTCAGAAACTGCCGGGTCAGATGGCGGTATGGATTATACAGCACCCGGCGGTTTATGAATGAGCCGCGATAGAGGCCCTCCTGGGTATGGGGATGGAACCCCACCCTTACCTTTGCACCGGAAAGGTAAGCGAAAATACTGCTGACCCTTGCAAACAGCTCGCAGTCTATCACCACATCGAAGGGAGCGGTCCGGAAGACGCGCAAGGCTTTCAGACAGTCGCGTGCCATTTTTCCCAAAGACCTGTCACTGACAGTAATGACATTTTCCGGGGGAACCACTTCCAGCAGGTCCAGTACCTGACGGTTTTTGGCAAAAAGCATCACATGCAGCGAAGCCGATGGATACAGCTCCTTCAGCCTGGCAAACATTGGCTGAGCCAGCACCAGGCTTCCCATCTCGGAGAGAAGAATCACGAGTATCCGCCGAGGCTCGGCCGCCGGAGTCCGTTCGCCGCGCAAACGATCCAGCAGCGACAAAAGAGCGCATATGGGTATGCCGAGCCAGCGGTCGACGGTTCTTTGGAATGAAATATTCATGGATTTTTCCTGCTGTCTGAAATGCGGGGAGATAGTAATTTCGATGAACCGCGGATTAACTACTTCACCATATTTACCCAACAACTCAGAGTTCCTCAGTGCCAACCAAATTTCAGGAGCCCCTATCCGCCGAATTGCAGGATACTACTACAACTCCCCTTTTCTTAGTCGATAAAATCTCTCGTTCGGGTATTGATTAACGCCAACATCCTTCATAACAACAGGCTGATCAAACATGCCTTTGATACCATCGGGAACTTTCTGGTATTTTTCCTCGAACATAAACTTGCGGTTGAAAAGACTGTATTTTGTACCCGAGTGCGTCTTTATATTCACCGGTTTGCAGGTGTACACGGTATCTTCGGCGAAATTTTCGAAGCCCTTTATTTTGTAGTTTCCTATTTCCTTTTTATATCTGTCGATATACCGCCATGTCATATCCCCGTCTTCTTCACCTATACCTAAAAGGCGTTCGTCAAAATAACCCAAATCATCAAGCTCGTCTCTGTTGATAAGGAAGTGTGACCACGAACGATTAATCAAAAAGGTCCTTCCTTGATTACGATTCAGAGCAAGGCATACATCTTTAATAAAATCTTTGCTTTTTATCATAATGTCATCGTTAAGCATAAGTATGTAATCATTAGTTGAATGGATAACAATACTGTTCCATAGTTTTGATAATCCTCTAAAACGTGGGAAAACTATTGGATAAACATTTTGTTTTTCGGACAAAAACTGGAGCAGACCTTTTCTATAATCTTCATTAAATTCCCTATTATTTTCTCCATTAACCCCAACAATAATTTCGTTATCAACGTACTCCCTGATTTTTTTCAGCAAAGGGACAAAATAGCGCTCGAAACGAGCTTCAAAAGTTGTAATTCCGATTGTAATCAATTCCGGTTTTACACAAGGGCTCTCTTTTCGAAAGGCTAGCCTTGTACGCGCAATAAATTCTTTCGGAATATCCATAAATCGCTTCACCATACGCTCCTTCTACCTTCGGATATCAACCAATCCGTTTTCACAGAAAGCCGGGATGTTTTCGCGGTTAAGATATTCGATGTTGGTTCCCTCTCTCCAGTGCTTATCACCCATTTCTTTCGGGTGCCACAGGTGCAATGTCCTTGCTTCGCGAATGATAGAGTATCCTCGGTACCCGGCCTTTACCATGCGTAAAGAGATGTCTTCGTCCTCACCTCCCCAGCCTACGAAGTTCTCGTCATATCCGTTGATTGATTCCATATCGCAACGATGTATGGAGTAATGACTGCTGCAACGCTGCTTACGAGCGTTCGCAAGACGCATGCGTATAAGAAGGCTGTAACGAAAAAATTTCCAATGCTCGCGTGTTATCGGCCGCTCTGGAAGCGATGAATAGAGCGTTTCAAGTTTTTCAGAGGTCGCCCCCTGCTCGATAAGAAGACGCGTCGGTTCCTCTGGAAGATACTTGCACAGCCCGGCGACGAATCGCCCACGCCGAGCATGTTTCAGATGACTTCGAATAGTTCCTGGAAGAACGGCAAAATCACAATCGAGAAATATCAGGTAGGACCCGCTGGAGCGGCGAATGCCGTTGTTCCTGACCGCCGAAAGACGGAACCCATTTTTTGGTTGCCATGCATGTATTATTTTGAAAGGGTAAGAAGGAATTATTGCTTCAAGCTGCTTAATAGTAGCTTCGCTTGAGCCGTCATCAGCGATGACTACCTCACTAAAATCAGATATACACGATTTTAGTGAATCTAGACAGCATTTAAGATGTGATATACGTTCATAAAAAGATATAATTATACTAACAGAAATCATCACAGAATACCTTTAGCACATCTTATAAGTTTTCTTATTTTTGCAATGTCTCGTCTGAATCTCGCTTTCAAGCTTCTTTTGTAAGGAGGCACAATCACGAGAGAACGCTCTTCTGAAAGTCCGTCTTCTAGGAGAAGTAACTTTGAAATTACTGGAAAAAGCTGGTAATGATACAGAATCAATCGTCTCGCCTCATGTAATGCAGGAAGTCTTCGCTCCCACTCGGAGGCGCCATCTTTAACGATTTTTCTAATTACAGCCAGCGCCTCGCATGGTTTGTTGATATCTATGGAGATAAACGCTTCCGAGGGGAAATACTGGGCCAGGTTCGGGCAACCGTGGTAAATGGGTATAGTCCAGGAAAGAAAACAGTCCGCCAGCTTCTCCGTCCAGTAATCATCCGCCACTGTATTTTCCACAGCAAGGGAAAAACGGTAGGGTGCCAGCCCATCCCACTTGTCCTCAATGGGGCGCACGGCACGACCAAACAAATCGGCAGGAATATCCCGTTCCATTTGAAGTCTTCGGAGAAACGCAAGGCGTTCCAAATGCCCCGGCAGATCGCGGCAGTTTCCCACGACCCAAGAAAGAGTGCCGGATTTTTCAGGAAGTTCCTGTGTCGTCAGTTGATCGAATGTCCGGTTTACGTGCCACGGAATCGCCGGATGAGAAATGACATACTTGGGATCTCCGGAGGGGACATAATTTGTATAAACCCTGGCAAACACGTCGAGGCCCTCAACCATCCAGTCGGTGAAGCCCCTGTGGTAAGGCTCCTGCATCAAAGCCCAGACCCGTCCTCTGGGGCACACCGCCCGGACCTCCTGTTTCATCCTGTTATTGAGTACCAGCAACGCGTCACACTCATCAACTTCACCAGTCGTGAAACAGACATCATCCCAAACCCCTTTTCCTCCCGGAGTCTGCCGCATGATATCCGGCCAATCCCAGTCTTTCACGATACGCACCAGAGTCATCAAAGCTCCATCACCGGCCTTTTTGGGCAGAAGCCGGGAGTTTCCTGTCAAGTACCTCCTGGTAAACCATTTCCATTCTGCTTGCCAATCTGGACCAATCATTGCCAAAGGCAATCCGCATTGAAGCAGCACCCATTTCTTCGCGTGTATTTCCATCCAGAAGCCGAACAATGCGCTCCGCGGCGCTGTCCGAATCGCTCTGTTCTGGGATGACAAAACCATTCACACCGTCGTCGATCAGGTCCTTGGCCCCCACCGTTGAACTGATAATTACCGGAAGGCCAGCTGCCATGGCTTCCAGGACAACCATTCCGAAAGTGTCGAAAACTGAAAGCATCATGAAGACATCCGCTGCTCTATAGTAGTGCTCAATCCCCTCGTTTTGCGGACCCGCAAAAACAACGGCATCGCATGTGCCAAGGGAACGAGCCAACGCATTGTATTTCTGCAGATTGCCTCTTCCGACCACAAGTAGCTTCAGATCGGCGTCAGGCCGAACCGTTCTTGCTTTTGCCAACGCCTCAATAATGGTATGCAATCCTTTTACTTCAAAATTCATCCCGACAAAAAGAATGAGAAAAGCGGATTCACTGATTCCGTAGCGTTGACGTATTTCTCTTCTGCAGGAATCACGAGACGGTGATGAAAACTGTGACACATCGACCCCTGGATGAAAGACATCCCATTTTCCCGGCAATGTTGTGTATTTTTTTATAAACGCATCCATGGCAAGGGAAGATACAGGAAGAAACCAGGATTCGGCATTTGCCCGCATCATGCTTCGCTCGATACCCGCCAGAGAACGATCAAAGAGACTCTGCCTTTTTCCCCTGATATTTCGAACCCATCCTCCATGCGGCACGCAATGCACGGAAAAAACATCCGCACGAAACATTCGGTCGTGTGAGTGCACAATATCGAATTTCCCTTGGTCAATCATATGCTGCGCAAAAAATGAGAAACTCAAAGGCCGGAGGAAGCGCGGGAAAGGAATTGTCGGAACTTTATGAAACTGGATTCTGCTTGAGTTTGATACCCAGCGGTTGGCGAAGACATGAAATTGCATGCTTTCGTTTTTGGCAAGGATTCCTGTGATTATGCTTGCAAACCGTTCACCGCCGCCGAGAAGCCCATATTTGGGGACAACAATTGCGACCTTGATTCTTTCGCCTTTATTTCTTGGTATCAATGACATAAGAGGAGCAACAAAAGACCGTACTTTTGCAATACAATTTACCGATGCTTTTGGGAAAAGCCGTCATGGCAGTAAAATCGGGTATCCATAAGTATCGTAAGGATATGAAACGCATGATTCAGAGCTTGCGTTGGAATGTGATGATTGAATTTTATATTTTTCCACTCCATTCTTGAACATTCCATGTATTTCATGCATCCTCAAAAGTAAAGATATGAGGCAAGGCAATGTCACAGTGTCTCAAAAGTGATAAGCATCATTTTCAACTGATATCAATTACATTTGTTTGCTTATCGGCCTCTTGGAGCTCTCTCAATTTGATGTATTTCACAAAAACTGAGATTGCATTCAAAGAAGCGACCGTTAGCCCTGCAACTCCATCAAGGACTCCTGCCTTAAGGATGAATGTTTTGAAAAATGCAAAAAGAGGTCTCAGCGAAATATCGAAGATTCTGCATCGACGACCTTTGCTGAATAGATGCCTTGCTGAAATATCGGTGTATAAACGCATCTTGGACAGCATATCATCTATTCCCGAAAAGGAATAATGAAGAAGAGCGGCCTTGCAGCAGCCGATCGAACCTTCGGCGACGACTCGCTCGTGGACGGGATCATCGGAAAACCTTCCGCGGTTTCTGTCAAAAAGACGAACCGTGTAATCCGGGTACCATCCGCAATGCCTGATCTCTTTTGAACCCACAAACGTCCTTCTAGGTAGCAGATATCCGGAAGCAAAAAACCCTTGTTTCAAAATATTCTCAATTTCTTCGGCAAGTTCCGTTGTCACCCTTTCATCGGCATCAATGCTGAGGATAATATCGTTTGACGCAAGCTCCACCGCTGCCTGTTTCTGCTGGCCGAATCCTCTCCAGGGTATTTGGAAAACCATATCCGTATAGCGGCGCGCAATTTCCACCGTGTTATCATCGCTGCCCGAGTCAACTACCACAATCTCGTCAACCCATGCGAGCGAAGCAAGGCATTCATCAAGCCTACGCGCCTCGTTGCGCGTAATCAATACTGCCGAAAGGGGTTGCCTCCCGCACTTCTCCACGCTGCCCCCGCCATGGATAGAATCTTCTTCAGTATTTTTCCAGCCCCCACTTTGACGGGCAACCGAACAGATGCCAGCAGAGCAAGGATGCGTTTACTTTCAGCCTAGCCCTGGCTTTGACGCTAACACACGCCAGAATGAATTGCAGAATGACAGAAAAAAGAAGTTTTATAAGAAGTCCGGCCATCAGAATAATATTTTCCATCACGCTATAGTGTTTCCGAAAGAAACTGTAACGCGACCTCCAATATTCAATGCGTGCCGCAATATTATTTTTCTTCGCGGTCTGACCTTGGAGGTGGAAAATACGCGCAGAAGGATGGAAAAAGATCCGCCAGCCTTTTTTTCTCATCGAGAGGCACCAATCTGTTTCCTCCAAAAAAAAGAAGTAGGTTTCATCGAGAAGTCCAACCCTATCAATGGCATCTTTTGAAACCACCATGCAGGCTCCGATAACAGACTCGACTTCCGTGGGCCGCTCAAACAGGTTTTCCTTTCCCGGATATCGAGCCGGAAAAAGACGTCGTAACAAGGATTTATTCAGCAATTCGGTTGCAAGCGTAGGGATATTGGCTATGGAATTCTGAAGTGAACCATCACCGTTCAATAGCTGCCCACCACAGATGGCTACATCCCTATTGCTGTCCATAAATTCTATAAGTATACGAAGAGCCGATTGGGTCAGCACAGTATCCGTATTAAGAAGTACGACATACCGACCGTTCGCCTGTCGGATTGCCAGATTGTTGGCTTTCGCGAAACCGAGATTCTTGTTGTTTTCAATACATTTAACTTCAGGAAAAGATCGCTTTACAGCCTCGATACTCCCGTCTGAACTTGCATTGTCCACCAGCCATATTTCAAAGGTGCAGGGAGGAACGGTAGCGTTGATGGAATCGATGCAATCAAGCAGAAGGTCTTTCGTATTACGGTTGACTATAACAACGGAAAGATCAACCATTACCCACCCGCGTAGGAATTTCTCAGCTCACGGGCGGCCGTCACCACATCCTCAACCGTCACAGCCGTCATGCATCGATGGTCCGTGGGGCATTCCCTCAGCATACATGGCGCGCAATCGGTTTCTTTCCTAACAATAACCATTTTTGAGCTGAAGGGAGAGGTAGTCGTATGATCCGTGGGGCCGAAAACCGCGACTACCGGAACGTCAAAAGCGGCCGCCATGTGCATCGGCCCCGAATCGTTGGATATGAAGAAATCGCACCGTTCAATCAATGCCATCAGCTCCCTCACCGTAGTCTTGCCGGCCATAGTAAGGCAGGGATACGTCATATTCCTTTCGATATCAGCGGCTATGTCCGCCTCGCCGGGCCCACCGGTTACAACAACCCTGGCGCCCCACTCAGCCGAGAGCCGGTCGGCGACAGCCGCGAACCGATCCGGATACCATCTCTTGGCCGAACCATAGGTCGCACCAGGATTGACGCCCAGCACAAAATCGCTTTTTGAGATTCCGTTGACCGAGAGCAGCTCGTCAACGGATTCCCTCTCCTCCGGAGTGACGGTGAGCCTTTGACGTTTCACGGAAGTGGTAATGCCGTACGTCCCAAGCATTGCCAGGTAATAATCCACATGGTGCAGCCTTCCCGTTTCGGGGGTGACCGGACAGCCGTGGGTCAGCAGAAAGCCGCGCCCATCGGTTCGGTACCCCATGCGTTTGGGTATGCCCGCAAGAAAGGTAATGATTGCCGCGTCTATGGCATTCTGAAGAAGGATGGCAAGGTCGAATTTCCTTTCCCGCAGTTCAGCGGCAATCCGGAACTTTCCCCGGAAGCCTCCGTGCCGGCCTCTTCTGTCATAGACGATTACCTCATCCACATCGGCATGCCGCAGAAACATCTCCGCCACCTGGGGATTGGCAAGAAGAGAGATACGAGCTGACGGAAAGCTTTCTCGTATGGCGCCGATGGCCGGAGGCG
>JAAZOO010000366.1 GCA_012797715.1 Geobacteraceae bacterium
CCGGCCATGGTGAGTCCCACCTTTTTTTCCAGCACGGCAACCAGAAGCGCCAGGCGGTTGTGATCAAACCCGATGGTGGTTCGCCTCGGCACGCCATAGGAAGATGATGTGACAAGGGCCTGGAGCTCCACGAGGAGAGGGCGGCTTCCCTCCATGGTGGCTGCCACGACGGAGCCGGATACGCCGAGCGGCCGTTCGGAGAGGAAAAGCTCCGATGGGTTCGAGACCTCGCGAAGACCCGTTTCTCCCATCTCGAAGACCCCGATCTCGTTGGTTGACCCGTAGCGGTTCTTGATTGCGCGCAAGATACGGAAGGGATGGCCGGTGTCTCCTTCGAAGTAGAGGACCGTATCCACCATGTGCTCAAGGACGCGGGGACCGGCAATGGAGCCGTCCTTGGTGACGTGACCCACAAGAAAGACAGGCACACCGCTTTGCTTGGCGAGCATCATCAGTTTTCCGGCGCTCTCGCGGACCTGGCTGACGGTGCCCGGCGCCGATTCCAGGGTGGCGGTGAAAACGGTCTGGATTGAATCCACCACGATTACCGTCGGATTCAGTTTCCGGACATGGGCCAGGATCCGTTCAAGGGAATTTTCCGCCAGGATATAGAGGTCGTCCGCTCCGACCTGGAGGCGCTCACCCCGCATCCTCGTCTGGCGCGCCGACTCCTCGCCCGAGATATACAAAACCTTTCCCCGTCGGCGGGCGAGATGGTCCGTTGCCTGAAGCATGAGCGTGGACTTGCCGATGCCCGGATCTCCTCCGATGAGGACGAGGGAGCCGGCGACTACTCCTCCCCCCAGCACCCGGTCCAATTCGGGGATACCGCAGGGGTATCGATCTTCCGTCTCGCCGCACACCTGGCCGATGGGAACCGGCACAGCGGCAGTCCCGGCTTCGTTGAGGCGCGCGCCTCCCCGCTGCAGGGTCTCTTCCGCCAGGGTGTTCCATGAGTTGCAGTCCGGGCATTTCCCCAGCCACTTGGGTGACTGGTAGCCGCACTTCTGGCAGGAATAGAGGGTTTTCGTCTTCACGCAGGCCTTTCTTCTGCAGGTCTTTCGGGTGATACTAGACCCATTCGGAATCACTGTCAACGGAGAGGGGAGGGGCGCCTACCTGCCGGGGGGGAATCCGTGTCCTCCGGAGTGGGGGCTGGCGCCGGGATGAGAGCCGTGTCCGTGATAGGGTCCATGAGGATGGTATCCGACCCTGCCGTGCACAGTGGAATAGGAGAAGCTCACATTCGGCACCGCGTACCCATACGCACCGCCATAGTAACCGGGATCATAGTATCCGTCATACCAGGGATAGACGATGCAGCCGCTTGTGGCTGCCGCCAGGGCGATCCAGACGATGAGGAGCAGCTTTTTCATGGGGCACCTCCTGTCACGGTCCCTTGTTCATGCACATTCTTCGTTACTTCAAACGCTTGTGCGGCACGGGGGTTTACCTGTGCCGCACCTCCGGAAGGGACGGCAGCGGGAGGGCCGGCCGAAAAGTCTTCTGTCACCCCACTTCAGGTTGTGGTAGACTCGGGGGAATGCATCGGCACGACGGGTGCCGGGCCGATACTGGAAACCAAAAACCAACCAAGGAGAAAGCAATGAAAAGAGCCAGTGCCCGCCACATTCTTGTGGCCACCGAGGAGTTGTGCACCAACCTGAAGGCGCAGATTGAGGGAGGGGCGGATTTCGCCGCCGTGGCCAAGGAGCATTCCCTGTGCCCTTCCAAGAGGAATGGCGGCGCCCTGGGCGTCTTCAGCCCCGGTCAGATGGTGCGGGAATTCGACCAGGTCGTGTTCACGGGCGAGATAGGCAAGGTCCTGGGGCCGGTCAAGACCCAGTTCGGATACCACCTGATCGAAATCACCAGCCGTACGGAATAGGCGGCACCACGAACCTCGTGCAGGACAGGGAAAGCCGGAGTCTTGAAAAGGAGCCGGCTCTGTACCCTGAATCCTCCTTCCCACGCTTGAAAAATCCAGGGAACTCACTATCATGGCGTATGACATGAGGGGGATCGTTTCCAGCCGGCCCGTATGCGGCAACCAGGTGACAGCAGAGGCGGGTGCCGGAGGGAAGAAGCCTCCGGAACGGCGCCACCCGCCGGTGGGCTGAGACAAAGGAGCATGACATGTCCAAGAAAATCGTGATAATCGGCGCGGGTCCGGGAGGGCTGACAGCCGGCATGATCCTGGCGAGGCATGGCTATGATGTGGAGGTATTCGAGAAGGAGGCGCGCGTGGGAGGGAGGAACGCTCCTCTCGCCCTCGACGGCTACACCTTCGATACCGGGCCCACATTCCTGATGATGAGCTTCATCCTGGAGGAAATTTTCGCTCTGGCGGGGAGGGATGCCGCCACGTACCTGGAGCTGGTCAGGCTTGACCCCATGTACCGGCTCGTGTTTTCTGACATGGAGGTGTCACCGTCCAGTGACCGCCGGAAGATGGAGCAGGAACTCGCCAGGGTGTTCCCGGGCAGCGAGGAGGGCTACCGGAAGTTTCTGCAGCGCGAGAAAATCCGTTTCGATGCCATGTATCCCTGCCTCAAGGCAGACTATTCTTCGTTCCGGTCCCTCTTTTCGCCCAACCTGCTGAAGGCGCTCCCCCATCTCTCCCTGGGACGATCCATCTTTGAAAATCTCGGTACGTATTTCACCCCGGAGAAGCTGAAGCTTTCCTTCACGTTCCAGTCCAAATACCTGGGGATGTCCGCCTGGGAGTGCCCGGCAGCCTTCACCATCATCCCGTACGTGGAGCATTCCTTCGGCATCTACCATGTCATCGGCGGGCTCAATGTCATATCGCAGGCAATGGGGAGGGTGCTCGCGGAGCAGGGAGGGAGACTGCGCCTGTCCGCGCCTGTAGACCGCATTCTGATCGAGAAGGGGACGGCTCGGGGCGTCCAGCTTGCGAGCGGAGAACGGGTCTTTGCGGACGAGGTGATCATCAATGCCGATTTCGCCTATGCCATGTCCAGCCTGACCGGCGATTCCGTTCCCAAGTACTCCCGGCAGCGTCTCGACGCCATGGACTATTCCTGTTCCACCTTCATGCTCTACCTGGGGATTGACCACCGCTACGACATCCCCCACCACAACGTATTCTTCGCTGAAAAGTATCGCGAAAACATCGAGGATATCTTCCATACCGGCCGCCTGTCCGACGATATGTCCTTCTACGTGCAGAACGCCTCGGTGACGGACCCCACGCTGGCGCCGCCCGGCCACTCCACCATCTATGTGCTGGTCCCGGTTCCGAACCTGTCGTTTCCCATCTCCTGGGAGACGGAAAAGGAGCGCTACGCGGAAAAGGTGCTCTCCGTTCTCGAGTCCCGTGCCGGGCTCACCGGCCTGCGTTCCCGCATCAAGGTCAAAAAAATAACGACGCCGGAGGATTGGCGGAACAGCTACCATGTGTACCGGGGGGCGACGTTCAATCTTGCGCATACGCTGGGCCAGATGCTGTATTTCCGTCCCCACAATCAATTCGAGGGGCTCCGGAACTGTTACCTGGTGGGTGGGGGGACCCATCCCGGGAGCGGGCTGCCGACCATCTACGAATCGGGACGGATTTCGGCCCGCATGATTATGGAAAAACATGCGGCAGGAAAGAAATGAGGCGGATAGGGCGTTTCCTTTTCGTGGTGAAATTCGTTGCCGCGTTTTCCCTGCTTGCCCCGTCGTTTCTCGGAGCCCAGGGAGAACGGGGCGCCATTGTGGTGGAGATAACGGGGTTCAGGAATTCCCACGGCAAGGCAGGGATCCTGCTCTTTTCCCGGGAAAAGGGCTTTCCCGCGGATCACCGGCAGGCTCGGGAAGCGCGTTTCGGAACAATACGGGAGAACGCATGCCGGGTGGCGCTGGAGGACATCCCCTACGGGAGCTATGCGGTAATCGTATTTCACGACGAAAATGGGGACGGCGCTCTGCAGCATGACCTGTTCGGCACCCCCCGGGAGGGCGTCGGGGCGTCGCGCAACCCTTCCATGCGCTTCGGCCCGCCCCGGTTCAGGGACGCGCGTTTTACCCTGGATTCGCCCGAGCTCCGGCTCGCCATTTCCATGAGGTATCCGGGAAAGCGGCGGGAGCCGGTCAACGGGGATGGCGGGGCGGAACGGTAGGAAACAGACCTCTCTCCACGGGTGATTCTTCCATGAAAAAATCTGTGCCGCCATTTCTGAAGTCCTACGGATTTTCCCTGCTCCTTATCGTCTCCATCCTGCTCGGCGCGGGCCTCGGCATCCTTTTCCAGAAGGATGCCGCCATGTTCAAGCCGCTGGGCGATCTGTTTCTGAACCTTCTCTTTACCGTGATTGTGCCGCTGGTATTCTTTTCCATTTCGTCGACGGTCGCCTCCATGACCAATATCCGGCGCCTGGGCAGGATCCTCTCCGTAATGATCGCCATATTCGTCACCACCGGCCTGTTCGCGTCGGCGCTGATGATTGCCGCCGCCGTCCTCTACCCACCCGCCGCCGGTGCGAGCATCCCCCTCCCCGCTGCGGCCGAGGTGCAGCAACTCAAGGTATCCGAACAGGTCGTGCGGGCTTTCACCGTTTCCGACTTTCCCCAGCTCGTTTCCAAGAACAACATGCTGGCGCTGATTGTCTTTTCGCTGCTGACGGGTCTCGCCACGTCGGCCGCGGGCGAGAAGGGAAAGAAATTCGCCGGCTTGCTGGCTTCGGCCAACGAAGTGATGATGAAGCTGATTTCCCTGATCCTGTATTACGCGCCGGTCGGCCTGTGCGCATATTTCGCCTACCTGGTGGGAGTTCTCGGACCGGAGCTCCTGGGTTCCTACGCGCGCGCCGTGTCGCTCTACTATCCGGTCTCCGCCCTCTATTTCGTCCTCGCCTTTTCCCTGTATGCATTCCTTGCCGGCAGGACGGCCGGCGTCAGAAAATTCTGGTGCAACATCATACCGCCATCGGTTACGGCCCTTGCCACCGGCAGTTCCATGGCGACCATTCCCAGCAATCTGCAGGCGGCGGACAGCATCGGCGTCCCGCGGGATATCAGTGAAGTGGTGATTCCCATCGGCGCCACCATCCATATGGAAGGGTCCTGCCTGGCCGCCGTTGTCAAGATCGCCTTTCTTTTCGGCATTTTTCAGATGCCCTTTTCCGGCGTCGAACCCATCCTGACCGCCCTGGGCATCGCCCTTCTCACCGGCGTGGTGGTGAGCGGCATTCCCGGCGGCGGCACCATCGGCGAGCTGCTGATCCTGTCCCTGTATGGATTCCCCCCCGAAGCGTTCCCCCTGATCACCATGATCGGCACCCTGGTGGATGCGCCCGCCACCATGATCAACGCCGTCGGCGACACCGTTTCCAGCATGCTGGTGGCCCGTGTGCTGGGCGGCAAGGAATGGATGGAGGCACAAGGGTAGCGGCGAAACACCCCGCCCTGCTCAAAGGCGCCGGCGAAACGGTACAGGTTGACGTGCCGTGCCGCCTACGGCGGCAGTGCGGACTCAGGCGACGACACCAGCGGTGTCCCCTCCCGCGGGACGACAAGCGAATCAAGCAACTCCTGGTAGGTGTCATGGGGCGTCATCTTCCCCTGATCAAAGGAGAGGCACATGAAGTGCAAGTGGGTCGGGGAACGTTTGGGCCATGCGTTCTTTCCGGTTCTGCCGAGCAGGGCGATGGTGTCGCCCCCCTTCACGCGGTCTCCGGGAGAGACCAGCGCCCGGCCTAGGTGAGCGTAGTAGCAGTAGCGGTCGCGGTGCGGATCGTAGATCCAGAGGTAGACCCCGCCCCTGATTTCGCTGGGAAAGTGCCAGGCGGGATTGACGCCGACCACGATGCCGTCGCTGAACGAGACAATCTCTGCCGGTTTTCCCGTCCCGCTGTCGAGGCCATCACCGCCCCTGTCGTGGATGAACAGGTCATGGGCAGGGTGGCCGCCGTGGCGATTGCCGTCGTAGAAATTGTACCCGGCGGGCTTGAAACCGCTGCCCTGTTTCCCGCCGATGCAGTCCGGCCCATACCCTTTGACCGGGAAGTGGAACGGAGAGGGGACGGCTGTGCCGGAACGGTTTTCCCGCAGTTGCCCGTTCAATCGGATAATTTCCTTCCGTGCATCGTCCCTCGGTATCGTCCCGTCTCTTACGGCTGCCTGCAGTGCGTTCCATTGCTCGGGGATCGGCGTCGAGACGGTATCGGCCCTCACCGTTCCGGTGAGGAGCAGGCATAGGAGGCACAGCACACAGCAAAGTGAACGCACACGTATCATGTCACGTCTCCCGTATTCATTGGCCCGTTCCACAGGATGGAGGGGCGGCACTGTCGTTGCACTCTACCAGATTGACTCTCCGTCCGCCAGACCGCAGTGGGAAAAGGGGCGCGGCGGACCGCTCGACGCACGATCTCCGCGGCGGCAGGTGGCTCCCGGAAGAACCAGTATGTAACAAAACTACATCATAAAGAATAAATTATATACCCCGAGATGTTCCTGTCACGGTTTGTATCGTTTCCCTCCCAAAGCAGTCCTGATTCCTCAAAACTTGTATCATACTGAAATCGTTATATATTTTTCTGCCATTAAAAATTTGGCGATTCGCCTCGATTTTGGCACTTCGCTTGCTTAATAGCCGTTTCGCCGGTTGATCTCTCCGTGTGCTCTCCCGAAGGAGGGACTGGTACTGGCCCGAAACAGGACGGCAAGATTACTAACCGCTGCCGGTCGACGGTGACCGAGGCAGCGCACCGTGGAGGAAATCGTTCATGTGTCGCATTGGCGCCATCAAAAGTCTCAACTACGTGCATCCCAGCACGGCACTGCACCTGATGAATTCCCAGCAGAAGGGGCATGACAATTCCGGCTTCGCCATGGTCATGCAGGATCTGGGGGGCATGTTCGCCGACTACAAGGACAAGCCGACCCTTTCGCTGGCCTGTACCGATGAGGGTCTCGAGATCGCGGAGGAAATCCTGGCCGTCCTCGGCTTCCGGCAGATCTTCCAGTGGGTCCCGGAAACCACCTGGAAGCCGGGCATGGACATCAAGAAGATGCCCAACTACGTATTCCGCACCTTCGACTATCCCGACTCGTGCAAGGACATGCCGCAGCGTGACAGGGAAGAGCTGCTCACCACCACCCGGCTGCGTATCCGGGCAGCCCTGGAAAAGGATGAAACGGGGTTCGTGTACTCCTTCTGGCCGGACGTGATCACCCTCAAGGAGATAGGGGATCCCCGGGATATCGGCACCTTCTTCGGCCTCTGGGAGCCGGATGATTCCTTCACGGCCAGGACCATCACGGCCCAGTGCCGCCAGAACACCAACTACGCCATTGTCCGCTATGCGGCGCACCCCTTCTTTCTCCAGGGGTACGTGACCCTGACCAACGGGGAGAATACCTTCTACCAGAAGAACAAGGAGTTCCAGTCCACGCTGCATCCCGGCTACATCGGTTTCGAGTCCGATTCCCAGTGCTTCCTCTACACCATGCACTACATGCACCGCCAGCTGGGGTGGCCGCTCCAGTACTACAAGCACATCATCACCCCGCTCCCCTTCGAGGAAGTGGTGAAGCGGGAAGACAAGGAAGAGTTGCTTGCCATCCGCCAGTCCCTGGCGCACCTGGAGATAAACGGCCCCAACACCATCATCGGCACCCTGCCCGACTTCACCCTGTGGACCGTGTGCGACGCCAAGAAGCTGCGGCCCATCGTGGTGGGGCGCACCGAGGATACCGTGGTCTTCTCCTCGGAGGTGTGCGGCATCAACGAGATACTCCCGCAACGGGACTGGGAGACCGACATTTACCCCAACGAAAGAGAAATTGTCGTGGTCGACAACAATCTGGAGGTCCAGCGATGGAATCAGTAAAAATAAACGATCTGGCCTGCAACGACCTTCCCTGGAAGGTCATCTACGATACCAAGCGTTGCACCCTTTGCGGTTCCTGCGTGGCCGCCTGCACCTTCGGCGCCATCAAGCCCAAGGTGGAGCGGCGCAGGAAATCCTTCTCGGATACCGAGACCCCGGAGCCGAAGATCAGCTTCAGCGCCACGCCGGTCATCACCCAGGTGAATATCCTGAAGCATTTCTGCCGCGGTTGCGGCGTCTGCGAGCGGGTTTGCCCCAACAACGCCATCCGTTCGGAGCGCAACCCCGATTCCCGCTTCAATGTGGTCTACCAGGCGACCACCGCCAGCGGTCCCAAGCGCGGCGGCCGCAACAACCTGGATGTCCAGGCCCGCACCCTGGACACCCTGCGCGTGGGCCGCATCTCCCAGATGACCGACCCGAGCCTGGATGCCGAGCGCCATACCTTTGACTGCCTGGCGCCTCTTGGCCGCGTGCTGCCGGCCCAGAACCTTCCGTTGCGGGTCGGCCCTGACGGCAAGCTGACCAAGACCGGACAGACCCCGCCGGTGCACTGGATCTACCCCATCATCATCGGCGACATGTCCATCGGCGCCCTCTCCTGGAGGATGTGGGAGGCGGTGTCCATGGCGGTGGCCTACCTGAACGAGGAGTGCGGCCTGCCGGTGCGCCAGTGCTCCGGCGAAGGCGGGATGCCGGTGCGCCTCCTGAAGAGCAAGTACCTGAAATACGTCATCCTCCAGATCGCTTCCGGCCACTTCGGCTGGAACCGCATCATCAAGGCCATGCCCCACATGGTGGAAGACCCGGCCGGGGTGCTGATCAAGATCGGCCAGGGGGCCAAGCCCGGTGACGGCGGCCTGCTCATGGCGGCCAAGGTCGCCTCCCACATCCAGCAGATTCGAGGCGTGCCCAAGTCCGACCTCCTTTCGCCCCCCAACCACCAGGGCCTGTACTCCATCGAGGAGAGCGTGCAGAAGATGTTCCTCTCCTTCAACGCGGCCTTCAAGTTCCGGGTGCCGGTGGCCATCAAGGTGGCGGCGAGCGCCACCTCCGTATCCGTATTCAACAACCTGGTGCGCGATCCGTACAATATCGTGGGCGGGTTTTTCCTGGACGGCATCGACGGCGGCACCGGCGCGGCCCACGACATCTCCCTGGACCACACCGGCCATCCGGTGGTGAGCAAGCTGCGCGACTGCTACCTGGCCGCCTGCGCCCAGGGGCGCCAGGGCCAGATACCGCTCTGGGCGGCCGGAGGCCTCGGCAAGACCGGCAACCTGGCGGCGGACGCCTTCAAGATGTTCTGCCTGGGCGCCAACGGCGTGTTCACCGGCAAGCTGATCCTGCAGATGGCGGGCTGCCTGGGGAACGAGCACAGCCGCTGCAACGCCTGCAACACCGGTCTCTGCCCCGCAGGAATCACCACCCAGGAACCGCTCCTGGTGAAAAGGCTCAACCCGGACAAGGTGGCCGAAAACATCGTCAATTACTTCCTGGCGGTCGACAAGGAGCTGCGCAAGCTCATGGCCCCCATCGGCAACTCGTCGCTGCCGGTGGGCCGTTCCGACTGCCTCATCTCCACCGACAAGGCCGTCGCGGACCGTCTCCAGGTCCAGTACGTCTGCTAAGGAGGGCTACATACCATGCCAGCTTTCATTTCAGGATTCGACGAACAGAATAAACGCATTTCGACGCAGCAGCTGCTGCAGAAGATATACGCAGCCCTGGACCAGGGGGAGACGGAATTCGAGGTCCTGGCCTCGGGCCACCATGATATCGGAGGACCCCTCTGGACCGCTGACGGGAAGCCGCTCAAGTTTACCGTAAGGAACCCGGGACAGCGCGTCGGCTCCTTCGGTCTCGACGGTACCGAAATTGTGGTGGAGGGCCCTGCGCCGGCCGACGTGGGATGGCTCAACGCCGGCGCCACCCTGACCCTGAAGGGGGACGGCGGCGACACTACCGGCCACTGCGCGGCCAGCGGCAAGATCTACGTGGGAGGCCGGGCCGGCACCCGCACCGGTTCCCTCATGAAACACGACCCGTCCTATGAGCCTCCGGAACTCTGGATTCTGAAAAATACCGGTTCTTTTTCCTTCGAGTTCATGGGCGGCGGCATCGCGGTGGTCTGCGGCTGGGATTCGGACCAGTTCGAATCGGTTCTGGGCGACCGCGCCTGCATCGGCATGGTGGGCGGCACCATCTATGTGCGGGGTCCGGTGAAGGGGCTGTCGAAACAGGTATGGCTCCTGGACCTGGACGAGGCGGACCGGGAATTCCTCCGTGCCAACATGCCGGTGTTCCTGGAAAAGATCGAACGCCCGCATCTCCTTTCCCAGCTGACCGATCTCTCCCAGTGGAAGAAGATCGTGGCCATGACCTGGGAAGAGCGCCAGCGACTGGATCGGATATCCATGAAGGAATTCCGCACCCAGAAATGGGTCGAGGGGGGCATCTTCGGCGACGTGGTGGCCGATGATTACGATGAGGTGGTCAATTTCGTCAATACCGGGGAAAACCGGCTCAAGGTTCCCCACTGGCAGAACAAGCTGTTCGGCGCACCCTGTCAGACCGCCTGTCCTACCGGAATCCCGACCCAGGATCGCATCAACCTCCTCCGTCAGGGCAAGGTGAAGGAGGCCCTGGAACTGGTCCTCAACTTCTCCCCGTTTCCTGCCAGCGTCTGCGGCCAGGTCTGCCCCAACCTGTGCAAGGATGCCTGCAGCCGCCAATTCATCGACCTTCCGGTGGCCATGCAGGAACTGGGGCGTCTTTCCCGGGATGCGGCCCCGCCGGAAAAAAAGGCGCCGACCGGGAAGAAGGTGGCCATCATCGGAGGCGGCCCCGGAGGACTTTCGGCCGCCTGGCAGCTCACCCTCATGGGACACAGCGTTACGCTGTTCGAAGGTGACAGGGAAGTGGGCGGCAAGCTGCGGCAGGCCATCCCCATGGAGCGTCTGCCGCGCGACATCCTGGACAGCGAGATCAACCGCATCAAGGAAATGGGCGCGGATATCCGCGTTTCCCAGAAGATAGACAAGGAAGCCTTTGAAGCCCTGGAGAGGAGCTACGACGCGCTGGTCATCGCCAGCGGCGCCCACAATCCGGTGGTGATTCCTTTTCCGGGCCATGAGAGGCTGGTCAAGGGACTGGATTTCCTCAAGGCCATCAACAACGGCGAGAATCCCAAGGTGGGGAAACGGGTGGTCGTCATCGGCGCCGGGAACGCGGGAATGGATGTGGCGCTGGGCGCCTATGCCATGGGCGCGGAAAAGGTTACCGCCATCGACGTCCAGCGACCGGCCGCCTACCAGAAGGAGATCGACCACTTCAAGGCCCTTGGTGGGGATATTCAGTGGCCGGTGTTCACGGAGCGCATCGACGCCGAAGGCCTGCGCACCAAGGACGGCCGTCTCATCGAGGCCGACACGGTCATCATCTCCATCGGCGAAAGGCCGGACCTTTCCTACGTCCCGCGCGAATGGCTCACGGATCGCGGCATGATGGATGTGACGGAATGCTGGCAGTCGATCCGGAACCAGAAGGTGTTCGCCATCGGCGATACCATCAAGCCCGGGCTTTTGACCAATGCCATCGCCAGCGGCCGGGAGGTGGCCGAATACCTGGATGCCTATCTCAACGGCTGGGAGCTGGTTCCCCGGAAGAAGCCGGAGATGATTCCCCAGGAGAAACTGAGCCGCGAACTGTTCATCCCCCAGAACCGCGGACGCTTCCGGGTCACGGACGCGAAAAACGAGGTGCACCGCTGCATCTCCTGCGGCACCTGCCGCGACTGCTCCATGTGCCTGGAAACCTGCCCGGAGGGGGCCATCGTCCGCACCGAGAAGGAAGACGGCACCGTGGAATACACCTCGGACGACAGGTACTGCATCGGCTGCGGCATCTGCGCCGGCATCTGTCCGTGCGGGGTGTGGGCCATGGAGAACAGGATCGTCTGATCACGTGCGCCTGTGCGCAGGACCTGAATACGGAAGGGGGGACATCCCGATGGGACGTCCCCCCCTTTTTTTGCGAAACACAGCGGAAGATGTGGTGTAATCTTCGTTATTTCTTTTCCGGAGCCTTGCTCTTTTCCGCGCCTTTCACCTCAATGCTCGCCGCCTTCATCTGGTAGAAAATCGTTGCCTTGGAGCCCACCTTGAGGTCGCCGGTTACCTTCGTGTCCTTGTCGCGGGCGATCTCCCACTTCTCCTTCCCTTTCTGGATGGTCACCACATCACCCTTCACCTCCAGCACCGGACCGGTGACCTGGTAGCTCTTGGGCATGGCGGCCATGGCCACGGATGACGACAGAACAGCGGCGGCGACGACAGCAGCGGTCAGTTTCATGATTCCCTCCTTGGTTTGAAGAATCGTAATTCGTTTCCATCGGGAAACGGTCCTTTTCCGCACTGGCGGTGTCACTCTTCGGGGTGCGTGTGCGGCGTGGCGGTGGACGCCTCCACGCAACCCCTCCCTTTCCTGGCCGGCCCGAAAAATTCCTCGTTTCCGGATGGGCACCAATTGTTATTGCTTACCAGATTTCAACCGGGTGTCAAGGCAGCAACGGAGGACGGCTCCTGCTCCGGAGCAGGGTTTTATCCTAGATTCGGCAGTTGGAGGCATCCTTCGTTCTCTCCGATTGCCGTCTTTGTGCTGCTCTAAGCTCATTTCACTACAGCCGATACACTCACCCTTCGGGTTCGGACAGTATCGGCTGTGGCCGCTCCATTTCGCTAAGAG